>CANETR010000319.1 GCA_947441325.1 Saprospiraceae bacterium | reverse complement strand
TTGCTCATGAATCAGGTTTTATTTGAGGCCTACTTTTGTATCGTTCAATTAACAAACGTACTCAAAAAACTCAATTAAAACTTCTAGTCATGAAAACTTTACTCGCTCTTCCAATTTTGATGTTCTTTTTTCAGATCGCTTCATTTGCTCAGGTTTCGGCCGACTCCAAAAATCCTCTTTCTGATGACAATAGTATTGATGCCTATATTTTTGGCGATACAGTAGTATGCGATTTCGTAATGAATGGAGCATTAAAATATGGCGTAAATGAAATAGAAGGTATCAGTAATTATTACTGGACGGCACCCGAAGGTGTTGTAATCATCGAAGGTCAGGGAACTAATAGCATTATGATACAGATAAATGAAAATTTCAAAGGTGGAGAACTGAAACTAATAGGAAATGGACCAGGAAAAACTGTTAGGTTGTCAATGCCAATGAACCTTTTGCCGGTGAAACCGCAGTTTTCAAAATCAACAAGTGCCGTGATGACAAATCAAAAACTCATTTTCTCTGTTGAAGATCATGGCGAAACTTTTACCTGGGATTTGCCTAAAGGTGCCGAAATCGTAAGCGGAATGGGAAGCTCAGAAATTACAGTTAAATTTGGTAAAGAGTTCAAAGGCGGCAATGTAACTGTTTATGCCAATAATAATTGCGGACTTGCTGTATCCAATCAGTTGTATGTAGGACTAGAATCAGCTATGCCTGTTGATAAGGAAAACAATGTAAAGGAACTCGCTCAGAAATAAATCTGCGAAGCGCACTGTTTGCAGAACATCCGTGGTAAAAAAATATTAACCACAGATAGGACTTTGTCCATGGCGGATTATGCGGATTTGGGCGGAGAAGAGCGAGGTTAAAACCCCGCGCTCTATTGCTGATTTTTTTCATAAGGGCTAAAGCCTTTTGAAAATCCGCGAATATCTGTTACATCCGCGCTGTTTGAAGAACATCTGTGGTAAAAAAAATATTAACCACGGATAGGACTTTGTCCTCGGCAGATTATTCGGATTTACGCTGTACTAATGCGAGGTTAAAACCCCGAGCTGTTTGCAGAACATCCGTGGTAAAAAAATATTAACCACAGATAGGACTTCGCCCTCGGCAGATTATGCGAATTTGCGCAGATACTGGCTTGCGGATTGCTTAGACCAATACAGATCCGATAGCTATCGGATTGAGCTGAAAAGCAACTAACTAAAATTCCACTCCAAACTTTCCGTATCCCAAAAAAAATACAGATCTTTAGCGCAATGAATGTTAAAAACTGAAACCATGAAAAACATTATCGCGCTATTACTGCTCTTCTGTGGAGCTATGCTCCAGTCACAAACTTATAACGCACCCGAAAGTGTGGTCTATGACCCGGCGGGCAAACGCTATTTCATTTCAAACAACGGTGCCAACCAGATATTGCAGCGCGACTCAAGCGGACAGCTTTCTGTTTTTAGCACCTCAATCAGCAGCGGGCCACATGGGCTCGAAATTGCAAACAATACACTCTATGCCTGCGATGGCGGCTCGGTAAAAGGATTCAGTCTGTCAACAGGCGCTCAGGTAATGAACCTCAGCACAGGGGGAACCTTCCTCAATGGCATTTGCTACGATGGAGGCAATTTCCTCTATGTCAGCGATTTTTCCGCAAAGCGAATTTATAAAATAAACATCAGCACCCAAAGCTCGAGCCTTTACATTAGTGGCCTTGCAAAAAGTCCAAACGGCATTATCTTCGATGCTAATAACCAACGCCTAATTTGGGTGACATGGGGCACAAATGCACCGATTATGCAGGCTTCCCTAGCTGATTCTGCAGCAGCGCAGCTCAAAGCAACAACCCTTGGCAATTGCGACGGCATTGTGCGCGACAATAATGGCAACTATTATGTCTCGGCTTGGAGCACACAGTCGGCACACCGTTTCGACAGTACATTTACGGCTGCGCCAACAGTGGCGGTAAGCGGCCTCAGCAACCCCGCCGATATTTACTACAATACCGAAAATGACTCATTGGTTTCACCCAACGCGGGTAACAATACGGTGACTTTCCATTATTTGGGAACAGCATCTCCAACGGCAGTTTCGCTAAATCCACAAAGCGAAATAAGATTTTATCCGAATCCCGCCTCCGATTTTCTATTTATTGATAACATTGACGGAGAAAGCCTGACTGCCGAAGTGTACGATCTGCAGGGGCGTAAGTTGCTCAGTTTTCACTCCCTAAGCGGCGATAGACAGCAGATAAACATTTCAGAATTGGAGAAGGGGCTTTATGTTTTGCGGGTTCTAGGGAAGGAAGAGAAAGTGTGCGTTTTTGCTAAGGAGTAGTACATCACACACAAGTGTCTAATCAATCAAGCATTTTCTAAAAGTATTATTCCCTCTTTTTGGAATGAAAAATTGACATAAATACTATCCGCTACTTGTCGGAACAAAATTCCTATGCATTGATTTTTCACACCTCACCCCAAATATTATTTCCTCAAATGCCCCTTTTTATTTTTGCAAAAACTTTAAATTTTGTAATTTTACAGTTCTTGTGGCCCTTTAGGCCCTTTATAATGATAAAAGTATCCAAAACGCTACAATAATCTATTGATAATGAGTTACTCTTATATTTCGAATGCACATCCGGGCTACATCGATGCCATGTATAAACAGTATCAGGAAAACCCTGAAGGAGTGCCTGCCGGTTGGAAAGAATTTTTCCAAGGTTTTGATTTTGCAGTAAGCAGCGGTGCTGCCGATAAAGGTGGAAGTATCGAACAGTCGATGAGCAGCGAAAAGCTCTACAAAGAGTTTGCCGTACTTGGTCTTATACACGGTTACCGTCAGCGCGGACACTTGATGTCCACCACCAATCCGGTGCGCAAACGCCGTTTCCGTTTCCCGAATATCGACCTGCAGAACTTCGGATTGGCCGATGTCGATCTAAGCGAGCGCTTTGCCGCCGGTGCCGAAATCAATCTGCCCAATGCTACGCTTTCCGAAATTAGAGACCGATTAAATGAAATTTATTGCGGTAATATCGGCTTTGAGTTTGCCCATATCGAACATCGCGACAAGCGCATGTGGCTTCGCAATAAAATTGAAAGTCTGCAGCCAAAAAAATCCTACGGACTTGCACTCAGCGACAAAAAACGCATTCTCGAAAAACTAAACGGAGCAGTTGGCTTTGAAAGTTTTCTGGCCAAGAAATTTGTTGCGCAAAAGCGCTTCGGTCTCGAGGGGGGTGAAACTACCATACCGGCACTCGATGCCATTATCTGCAAAGGAGCTGAACTGGGCGTAAAAGAAGTAGTCATTGGCATGGCACATCGTGGCCGCCTCAATGTACTGGCCAATATCATGGGCAAGACCTATGAGCATATTTTTCACGAATTCGACGATGTAATGCCCGAGCAGGTTTTTGGCGACGGTGATGTAAAATACCACCTGGGCTATTCTTCCGAGATGACCACCCCATCGGGCCAAAACGTACACCTGAAACTGATTCCGAACCCTTCGCACCTCGAGGCCGTAAACCCTGTGGTAGAGGGCTATTCCCGCGCAAAAGCCGATATACTCTACGGAAGCAATTTCGATGAAATCATGCCCATCCTCATTCATGGCGACGCAGCTGTAGCAGGACAGGGTATCGGATTCGAGCTGGTGCAGATGAGTCAGCTCGAAGGATACTACACTGGTGGAACCATGCATTTTGTTATCAACAATCAGGTAGGTTTTACCACCGATTTTGAAGATGCACGTTCTTCTACATACTGTACCGGACTAGCATCAGTGGTGCAAGCTCCTGTTTTTCACGTCAACGGTGATGACCCCGAAGCGGTGGTTTTTGCATCCTTCCTGGCTGCAGAATATCGTCAGGAATTC
>CANETR010000318.1 GCA_947441325.1 Saprospiraceae bacterium | reverse complement strand
TCAAAAAAAATAAGGCTGTTGAGCACCGGGAATGACGATGTAAGCTTAAACAATCAATTGGCTGAAGGCAACTATTAATATGTACTGGAAGTCTGTTGCCACAGTGGAGACAAAATAACAAAGGAGGGCGAGATAAAGCTTTTACGCACGCAAAGAAAATAAGCGCATAAAAAAAGGAACTTTTTACGATTAAAAAGTTCCTTTTTTTATGCTTATTGTATTGTGATTCAACATTTATTCGTCATCTGATTTCTCCTCAGACTCATCAGATTCACTATCCTTTAAATTTCTCCCCAATTTCATAATCATATTTGCCAATTCACATTTTTCAATTTTAGCAAGTTTTTCAAGCATTAGTTCAAACATTTCTACATCTGAAAAACCTGGTTCAGATTCGAGATGGCCATACTTCTTATCCATCATTTCATTATTTGATTCCATACAGGCTTCAAATTTCTTTCCTTTTTCACCTGTTTCATCAAACAACATGTCATCCAAACTTTTGTAAGTCTTATTCACACAATTGCAAATGATAGTGGCGGCATCTTGTGCTGCATCGTGAAAAGCTGTTTGAGCATGTAGATTAGAGCCCAAAATTGATACAATAGCAATTGAAAAAAGTACTTTTTTCATGTTTATTATTTAAAAATATTTAAAAAAATTACTCTCCTTCCCCATCTGTTTCTTCCTCTTCAATCAATACATCTTCAGAAAGTTGCTCTTGTTCCATACCAATTTTCATGAGCATATAAGCAAACTCACATTTCTTTTTTGAACCGAGTCTTTCGAGCATTGTATTGATCATGTCTTGCTCATTAAAACCAGTTTCATCGACATTTTTGTATTTTTTTTCAATTTCCTGCACCATTTTATTGTTGCAATCGTCCATTTCTACAGCCCTGGTTTCGTCGGCCATAATCATAGATTGTTGAATGACTTTTGTTTGAATAGATTCGCTCAATCCCAACACAAATGCCGTTTGTTCTTCGGCAGGCAGCATGTAAATTTTAATAATAAGATCTCTGATTTCAGGTTCTACATCTGCGTAAACTTTGTTTACACAATTGCAGATATAATCGGCAGCAAAGTTGGCAGCTTCTTCAATTTTGTCCTGAGCCTTAAGATTGCCAAAAAAGCTCAGTAGTAATAGTGATAAAGTAATTAGTCTCATGTTTAAGCTTTAATATGTAAGTTAATTTATGAATTTTTGAAATTGCATTATTTGTGCCAACTATTTTAAAATCAAAACATATAATTATTTAAAAGTTATTTATCAAGGAATCAATACTAATTTTCCAAATTGACGGCCTTCATCGATGTCTTTGAAAGCAGCGGAAGCATCACTCAATGGTCTAATATCTTTAACAAAAGGGACAATCTGATAGTCCTTAAAAAGGGAAATCATTTTATCAAAATCATGGTCATCGCCCATTGTTGACCCAAAGATTGTGAGTTGCTTCCAAAACATTTTCTGGGGATTGACCTTAAAACTTCCTCTTGTTCCACCATAGAAAACGATACGGCCTGCAGGATTTGCCAAATCTAGAAAATATTGAAAGCCTTCGCCTCCGGCACTGTCTAGAATTACATCAAATCCTCCTCCAGCTATTTTTTCCAATTCTTTGTGCCAATTTTCGGTTTTATAATTTATGCCTCCCTTAGCCCCAAGTTTTACAGCCTGTTCTATTTTGTCATCCGTTCCAGAGCTTACCCAAACCTCCGCCCCAATAGCCAATGCCATTTGAAAAGCAGTAAGCGCCACCCCACCACCAATACCTGAGATGAGCAGACGTTCGCCTTTTTGAAGCGCTGCTTTTGTAAACAATGAGCGATAAGCTGTTAGTCCTGCCAATGGAATGGATGCTGCCTCGGCAAAATTCAAATGTGCCGGCTTGTCTGAAAGTCTATCCACATTCACGCAGACATATTCAGCCAAGGTTCCATTTGAGGGCATACCCAAAATGTTATATTTTTTATCCTGAACCTTTGGATTGGCTCCCCAATTGATATTTGGGTTTATGATGACTTCTCTGTTCAAGAATTCTTTGCCGACATTTATACCCAGCTCTACTACGGTTCCAGCGCCATCTGAACCAAGAATAATTGGTGTAACAATTCCTGGATATAGACCCTGACTTATGTAAATATCTCTGTGGTTGAGTGCTGCAGCTGCTATTTTTACGAGCACCTCATTCTCTGCTGGTTTTGGCTTTTCTACTTCCTTGTAGACTGGACTGCTGTTAACCGATTCAAGCAATAATGCTTTCATTCTTTTGCTTTTGGTTTATTAATGCCAAAAATGAATTTTGTTTTGGGTAAGAGATCCCTGAGCTGTCCTTTTCTTTCGGGACTAATTTGATTTCCAGCGAGATAGAGTGTATGAAGATTTTTCAATACTTTAATTTCGCTTGGAATGTCCGTTAACTTATTGTATCTCAAATCAATTTCCTGAAGGTTTTCCATTTCCAAAATTGGCATTGGAAACTCAGTAATCTGATTTTTAGCTAAATTTATTTTCAGTAGCTTTTTTAATGATGCACTTTCTTTTGGAATTTTAGTCAGTTGATTGTTTCTGAGTATTAAAAACTTAAGATTTTTATAATTTGCTATTTTCTTTGAAATACCCACATAGGCAGAATCCGATAAATCAATCTCCTCAATATTGTCTGCTTCGGCAAGTTCAACAGAGGTTGGTATCCAGGCTTTGCCTGGTCCAAAATCCTCTTCATTTCCCTGAGAACAGGAAAAAAGAATCGAAACAGCAACTAAAATAGAAAGAGCAGATATAAATTTCATAAATATTTCAATAAGGACAATGAGGCTTTTGACTTGGCACACTCATAAATCGGATTGAATCATTCAAATGTAGATGCATAATAGGGAAAACTTTTAATTTCTGCAATAAATAGACCAAAATAAGTTGTTATATTTGTGAAAATAGTTTTGCATTCAATTAGTTTTCTCTGAAATCAATGGAAAAAAATTATGAAATACTTTATATTTAGTGTAGAAGAATCGTGGGATAGGTTGTCCAATTTTAAAACATTCCTTGATAAGAATAACTTACAATGCTATTTTAATCCGGATCTCGCTGAGCTTAATGCGCTAATTTCTGGACATGAGAAGAATGTACTAATTCTTTTTATTAGCGACAATCTACTTAAATCTGCTCTCCTAGGAAGAATTTTATCACTTGATTTAGACCGTTTTGAGTTTGTAATTCCAATCTTGATGGACGGTCAAAAACTAATTGACGGAAATCTGCATCTAATACCAACTCGTATAGGAAATATACATGAGCTAATGCAATATCGAGATTTCTGGTATGAGGAATGGATCAGACTCAGAAGATTAAACGCAGCAACAGCTGATGCAGTTTCAGAAAATCTGATAGAACAAACCCGAAAAATATCAACTGCTATTGCAGGCTTTCTTAGAACAATTTTAGGTTTGAATCCAATTATTTTAGACAGTTTTGAGAAAGAAAATTTTGATCATATCAAGAAACTATGCAAAATAGACGAAGTAGCAGAGCTTAATCCACTTCCAATTTTCAACGAAATCGAGGACGAAGATGCTAGCACATTGATACCGGATGAACATGAAGAAAATGAGATTGAACCCGAAATAAGGCTCGAATCAATTCCTTTTGAAGAAAAGCTTGAAAAAAATACTGAAATAACAAATTCTGATTTAACAAATAATGCTATAGAACCTATGGAATCTAATGATTTAAACTCTATCGGTGAAGATACTAATGGATCGGCCGAAAAGATTTTTGAGCAGGCAATAGCCGCAATAGCTGAAGCCGATTTTGATACTGCCCGTAACTACCTGGAGCAAGTCCTCAAAAAGGAACCTATGAATGCTGCAGCTCTTAG
>CANETR010000317.1 GCA_947441325.1 Saprospiraceae bacterium | reverse complement strand
CCTCCTACATTTTTACGCGCAAACAAGGCGATAAAGTGATGATTTCGGGTCCTTATGGTGAATTCCATATTAAACCTACAAAAAAAGAAATGGTTTACATTGGCGGTGGTGCTGGAATGGCTCCATTACGCTCGCACCTTTTCCATATTTTTCACACTTTAAAAACCAGCGATCGCAAAGTATCTTTCTGGTATGGTGGTCGTACTCGTAGAGAACTTTTCTATGTTGAGCAATTCCGCGAAATCGAGAAAAACTTCCCTAACTTTAAGTTTTACATTTCTCTCGATAATCCGCTACCTGAAGATAATTGGGTAGAAAAAGTAAGTATCGATTCTCCCGGGGATGGTTTTAAAGGTTTTATCATGCCAGTTCTTGAGCAGCAGTACCTGAAAAATCACCCTGAGCCAGAAGAAATCGAATATTACTTCTGTGGTCCTCCGATGATGAATCAATCTGTTTTGGTTGCCCTCGATAAATTGGGCGTTCCAAATGAGAATATATCTTTCGATGATTTTGGTGGTTAATACCATCTACCATAAATGATAAAAAGCGCTTCCAATTTTGGAAGCGCTTTTTGTTTGAGGCACTTTTTTGAAATTAAGTAAGACTAAGTCAAGGCCTCTTTTAATTCAGTTATTGAAATATAATTGTGAGAAGCATCATAAATGGCTTCAGCGCTTTTTATTAGAATAAGCTGTGGAGATTCATGATACACTTTTAATCTTTCAGCAATTTCATTCGAAATTTGGCGGTAGCTGATTAAATCGAGATAATACATTATAGGCCCGCTTCCTTTATCAAAATCCCAGGATCTTTCCAAACGGTCCTTTGCCATACTACTAATCGAACATCTTGTACTGTGCTTAAAAATTACTACAGCCTGCATGTGTGAAGCTTCAATAGCGTTTTCGAGCTTTTCCATACTATCCAATTCAATCCATTCTAGCTTGTTTTTAGCTTCATTTTTGGATGAATTAAAAATTTTGTCAAATATTCCCATGATAATTTTTTAATAAAAACTAAAATCACCGGCTTTAGGTTCATTTTTTAATAATTTCTATAAAATTTAATCAAAATAGAATCAATTACATATTTGTATATTAAATTTACACTGTATTTTGTTTGTTTAATGCGTCTGTATAATTCGCGTTTTTAATGAAATTATTTTTATTATTTTGGCTAGTGTTTTCTACGCTACTCCTGATTTCCTGTTACAACAGTGAAGCAGAGGTTAATGCGCTGAATAATAAATCAGTTCGCGAAAAAATAATTGAAGAAGATAGCTTGGATACATTGACACTCATTTTTATGGGTGATATTATGCAGCATAGCGATCAAATACGATCTGCTTACGATCACAAAAGCGGCTTATTTGATTACGAGCCATGTTTTCGTTATTTAAGTCCCTTGTTTTCTGATAATGACATTGTCATAGCCAATTTGGAGCTTACTCTAAACGATAAAAATGATTATAGCGGTTACCCTACATTTAGAAGTTCCGATGCACTGGCCTCCTATTTGAAATCAGCAGGTTTTGATGTTTTGGTCACTGCGAATAACCATTCAAATGACAATAAAAAATATGGGCTAATTCATACGCTGGATGTATTGGATTCTATTAAGTTGCTACACACTGGAACTTTCAGAGATAGTAGCGATAGAGAAAAGAATTATCCGCTGATTATGGAAAAAAACATAAATGGCACTAGTTTTAGAATAGCCCTGCTAAGTTATACTTATGGTACAAATGGTTTGCCGACAACTAAACCCAACATTGTAAATCCTATAGATACAATCCTAATAAAGGAAGATATTGGAAAAGCTAAAAAATCCAATCCAGACATGATTATTTCATACATGCACTGGGGAGATGAATATCAGCTTATTAATAATAAGCAACAGGAAAAACTTGCAAAATGGCTTTGGGAAAATGGAATTGATGCGGTCATTGGCTCTCACCCGCATGTCATTCAACCAATAATTACTGATACAATATTCAATGATGATGGCATTTCATCAAAAAATGTAATTTGTGCTTATTCTTTAGGAAATCTTATCTCAAATCAGTTTAGTCCTCGATATACAGATATTGGATTGATTTTTGAGTTAAAGCTGGTGAAAAACAAAAAAAGCTCAAAAACTGAAATTGCTAAGCACAGCTATTTACCAGTTTGGAGATATATTCATCATCAAGATAAACCGGTTAAGCAATGGGTTCATACCATAATACCTGTTTCAGCCTTTGAGTCAGATAGTTTGAATTTTTTGGGCATGCCAAAAGAAAAAAGAAATTCTATGCTTGACAAATATAAATTTGTCCAGAAACATTTAAATAAATTTGGCGCGATTGAGCGAAAATTAAATTATCTTGATGTCGTAAAATCGGGAATTTTACCACCCGATAGCGTTGTTACTATTTTAACACCACTTGAAAAGCCTGTAGCTCCAAAGATTAGGCATTATGAACCTCCCAAAAAAACAACTGAATGAAATCCTTATTTTTTTTGTTGATAATTTCGTTTTGTACAATTTCCTTAAGTGCTCAAAAAAATAAAAATAAAAATCAACCTGATTTGGGTCTAAAGGTTGACAGCCTTACTCAGCGTCTATCTGAGTCGAATAGAAGCAATGAGAAATTATTGCTGGAAAATGAAACGCTTAGTACCGAGTATGAAAAAATGCAAAAAGAGGTCTCATTACTCAATGCTCAACTATCTGAACTTAGAAAAAAAATCTACGATCAGGAATCCGAACTAAACAGTATAAAAGAGGAAATTAAAGCAAAAGAAGCTGCCAAAAAAGCTGAAACACAAACATCAATTCAATTTGAAGCAAGCGAAATTAGTTTTGGAGAAATTAAAGAGGGGGCAGCAGTTACCAAGATATATAAATTGAAAAATATCGGCAAAAAACGCCTGATGATTGAAAAAGTTGAAGGTAGTTGCGGCTGTACCGTTGCAGAATGGCCCCGTTATCCGGTAGAGCCAGGAGAAAATGCTGAAATTAAGGTAACCTTCAATTCTCTTGGAAAAAGAGGCCTACAGGATAAAACTATTACTGTTACGGCTAATACAGAACCTGCTCAAACTTTTCTTAAAATAAAGGGAACTGTTGTTGCTGAATAATTTAAGAAGAGGTTAATAGGATTTAGTCTGAGATACTTGAAATTTAATTTCAAGTTCATTCTGATACTTATTGGGTTCAGCTGTTATGGCTTTTTATGTAGAATGAATTAAAAGAGATGAATTTTCAATTTATTCATTTTCAAACGCTGTACCAATTTACCCCATAAACTTCTGTTTCCATTCTGGACGGGGCAACATACATTCCTCTTTTTTGCCAAACCAGCGATAGCGATTCTTTGCAATAATATCGTAAACAAAATTTCTGATAAATGGTGGGATGATGATAAAGGCAAAAAGTAAAGGCCATAGCCCCTTCAATTTGCGTGCAATGCGCAAGGCGGCTGTAGATTTCTTATAAACTTTGCCATTTTCTACCAAAACCAGTGAATTGAATGTTTCAGTAGGTAAATTGTGCTCCCTGAGTAAGTTTTGACCGTAGTCAGACTGTAAGGAGGCGAATCGGAATCGATCCTTTTTATCCCTGAGCAAAATAAACTGCACTGAGCTGTTGCAAAGGTTGCAAACGCCATCAAATAGGAGCAGGCTTTTATTATCTTCCATAATTTTGTAAAAATTCTTTCCAATCTTCAAATTGTGAATCAGTCATTACCCGCGGAAATTTTATTTGCCCGCCAACCTTGCCTTTTCTTTCGAGCCAATCGAAGAAACAGTTTTCAGGTACCTGATGCACAGTTATATATTTTAACAAATTTTCTTTGCGTTCGGTTGCATAATCATCATTCAGTTCAGCAAGTTTTG
>CANETR010000316.1 GCA_947441325.1 Saprospiraceae bacterium | reverse complement strand
TCTGTGAAACATAATAAAAATAGTTTACTAACAATTCCGATTAGATTTGTTTCTGTTACAAGTCTAGTCTTTTTTTATGCCTTTCGGGGATGAAACGAATTGATAATTTGTTTTAAATGTTTTCGGTCTAAATGCACGTAAATTTCAGTGGTAGTAATAGATTCGTGCCCGAGCATCATTTGAATAGAACGTAAATCGGCACCGTTTTCAAGCAAGTGTGTCGCAAATGAATGTCTAAGTGTATGTGGGCTTATATTCTTCTGTAAATTGATCTTTATTGCTAACGTTTTGATGATTGTAAAAATCATAGCGCGGGTGAGTTGTTTTCCTCTTCGGTTTAAAAACAACGTATCTTCATGTCCTTTACTTATATCAAGATGATTTCTGATTGTGTTTCTGTATAACTCAATGTACTTCTGAGTTGAATTGGCTATTGGAACAAATCGCTGTTTGTTACCTTTTCCAGTTATTTTGATAAAACCTTCATCAAAAAACAAATCCGAGATTTTCAAAGTAGTAATTTCAGAAACACGAAGTCCACAACCATACAAAGTTTCAAGTATGGCTCTATTTCTTTCGCCCTCAGGAGTTGATAAATCAATAGCTGCAATCAGATTATCAATATCTTCAATGGAAAGTGTATCAGGAAGTTTTCTTCCTAATCTTGGTGCTTCAATTAACTCCATTGGATTATCAGTTCGATAATCTTCAAATATGAGATACGAGAAAAAACTTTTTAAACCTGAAATAATCCTAGCTTGTGAACGGGCATTCACTTCTTTGGAAACAGCGTATATAAACTGTTGAATCGTTTCTTCGCTAATCTTTTCCGGAGAAATGGTTATTTCATTTTCAACCATAAACTTAGACAAACGCTCCAAATCAAACGTATAATTGGCAACGGTGTTTTTAGACAAACCCCTTTCAATTTTTAAATAGGATTGAAAACTTTTGATATAACTGTTCCAGTTCATAGGACAAAGAAACGAAAAGTAGAGTTATAAAAAAACCGCGCCAATGGCGCGGTTATATAAATATTTTTTTCAAATACTAGAAGTGTAAAGCGAAACCAACACATAATTGGAAAGCGCTGTCTGGAGCAGCATCTTTATTCATAGTGCTGTTGTAACGGATACCTGGCTCAATAGAAACGTTTTCTCCTAAGAATACCGCATATCCAGCTTGTAATCCTAAGTAAGAAGGAGTTTCACTCCCTACTTTGTATACATCACCTGATGCGCCAGTATAATCAACTTGTACTGGGATATTACCCATAATGTAGTATTTAGCACCGATTTTGTATGCAAAACCTCCAACATTACCAGTACCATCATCAGTAGAGTTGTAACCTAAACCAAGCTTTATAGCTAAGTTATCCATAATAAAATAACCTCCTTCAGCTCCAATTGACATTTGTTTCAAATCACCTTGAGAAGAATAACTTAAACCAGTATTAGCACTAGCAATTGTACCAAAACCTGTGTTAGCCTCGATTAACCATTTTCCTTTAGAAGTTTGAGAACCATTTGATTCTTTTTTGTCTTGTGCATTTGTAAATGATAAAGCAAATACTGCGGCAACTGTTAAAATAATTTTTTTCATGTTTGTTTAATTTTATGATTAATATCAGCAAATTTATATGTAATCGTTTTGCATGAACGCAGTTGTTATTTGTAGTTATTAACAATGTTATTAACAAAAAATATATTTAAATAGTTATTTCACAGTGTTTTAAACCAAATTCATGCTGTTATCAACGATATGACGATTTTGAGAAACTCAATATTTTCAGAAATAAAATTCATTTTTCCTATTTATAAGTGCTGTTTTTACCTAAAACTAAACGCTCAGTTAAACTGTTTATTCCTATTTTTACAGAAATAAATGTTCCAATGAAAATAATAATTATAAATGGCCCTAATTTAAACTTATTAGGCAAGCGTGAGCCAGAAATATATGGCAACATGACTTTCGATATTTTTTATGACCATTTGAAAACAAAATATCCTAGTATTACGCTTTCTTATTTTCAAAGTAATATAGAAGGTGAACTGATTGATAAAATCCAGGAAGTTGGGTTTACATATGATGGTATCATTCTGAATGCTGCGGCTTATACACATACCTCTATTGGTATTGGCGATGTGGTAAAAGCAATAACAACTCCGGTAATAGAAGTCCATATATCTAATACCTTCTCTAGAGAGACTTTTCGTCATCAATCTTTTATTTCTCCGAATGCCAAAGGAATCATTATTGGCTTTGGGTTGAAGAGTTATGAATTGGCGTTGCAGTCGTTTTTATAGTTAAGCTAAGAGATGAAAAAGATTCACGGAGATACACGGAGAAAAAAAAAGAGACAATGAGATTATGGAAATAAATGATTTAACAGAAAAAATAATTGGGTTAGCAATTGAAGTACATAGACATCTTGGCCCCGGGTTGTTAGAATCTGCTTATAAAGAATGTTTATTTTACGAAATCAAAAAAACAGGAATTCATGTTGAATGTGAGAAACCAATGCCATTAGTTTATAAAGAAATAAAACTGGAGCAAGGATATAGGATTGATTTATTAATAGAAAATAAACTTGTTATTGAATTGAAGACTGTTGAAGCTTTTACCGATGTTCACTTTGCACAAATTCTTACTTATATGAAACTTGGAAATTATTCAACTGGATTATTAATAAATTTCAATACTAAAATGCTCAAACAAGGTATCAAAAGATTTCGAATATAATCTCTGTGGAATTTTTTAGTTACACAGAGACACACGGAGAAAATAAAAAAAGATGCACAGAGAAATTTTAAACTCCGTGAATCTCTTGAAAAAATCTCTGTGGATCTCTGTGTAACAAAATCTCTGTATAACAATAAAAACATTTATGAAAAAAATTACTCCTCTCCTATTTATATTGATTTCCATCAATTGCTTTTCCCAAATCAAAGGAACGGTAACTGATGATAAAGGAAAACCATTACCCTTTGTAAACATCTTTGAAGAAAACACCTATAATAGCACTACCTCAAATGAGCAAGGAAAATTTGAATTAAACATCAAAATCCCAGGAAACCATAATATTATCTTTCAATATTTAGGGTATAAAACAATTAAACAAATAGTTGATTTAGATAAAATACCAATGTTGCTTGATGTTATGATGCAGGAAGAAAACATCACATTAAAAGAAGTTGTCATCAATCCGAAAGACAATCCCGCGAACGAGATTATCAGGAATGCTATTAAAAACAAAAAAGAAAACTCTGAAAAGACCGCTCGTTTCAAATCTGATTTTTATTCCCGAGGTATCATCCGATTAAAAGATGCACCAAAAACCATCATGGGGCAAAAGTTTGATTTCTTTGATGAAATATTGGACTCCACCCGAAGCGGAATTATTTATCTATCCGAAACGGTTTCTAAAATTACCTTTCAAAAACCAGATAAGATCAAAGAAGCCATCGTAGCTTCTAAAGTAAGTGGAAAAGACAATGGTTTTAGTTTCAATAATGCGGCTTCGGTGAATTTTGATTTTTATGAAAACTATCTTCCGTTTGAGATTAATGTTGTTTCGCCCATAGCTGATAATGCATTCAACTATTATAAGTACAAATTTGAAGGTTCTTTTTTTACCGAGAATCGCCAACAAATTAATAAGATAAAAGTAATTCCTCGTCGCGAAACCGAACCTGTTATGGAAGGCTACATATACATAGTAGATGACTCTTATGCTATTTATGCCACAGATTTATCCATTAAAGGCAACCAGATGCAGTCGCCGGCTATAGACAAACTGACATTGAAACAGAGTTACAGTTACAATTCTAATAATAAAATTTGGGTTAAAAACACACAGATACTCGACTTTGTAGCCGGTATTCTT
>CANETR010000315.1 GCA_947441325.1 Saprospiraceae bacterium | reverse complement strand
GCGCTTACTGCACTGTTGGTGATATATGCAGGGTACAGTGCGCCTCAGATTTTCGGACCTATTTATATAGCATCAACGGTCATATTTATAGGATTGTTGGCTTATCAGCATTTTTTAGTCAAACCAAATGATCTTTCAAAGGTAAATCTGGCTTTTTTTACCGCCAATGGCATTGCCAGTGCGATATTTGGAACCTTGGTAATAATTGACCTTTTTTACTGATTTTTAACATTGTTTAAAGTCCATAATGAAAGCAGATTGGATTAAGGCGCTTGAAGCGGCAGCCGAAAAATTTTGGAAGACTGAATATCCCCAAAAAAGCTTTGAACAACGCTGCGATTACTGGCGTGAGACCATGGAAAAAGGCATGCGGGAGCAGGAAAAGCTTGGACTGCCGCCATTCTCAGTTTTCAACAAGGCTTGGTATGAATCGGTAAAAGAACAAGAACCCAATATTGATTCTATCATAACTTCAATTTTTGAAAAGGATTGGAAAAATAAGGACAAAAATGCCTTTGAATTGGCTTTAAATACTGATTCTATAGATGAGGAAGTGTAAATCCGCAATCTCAAAATGTCCCTTAATCCCATTCATGAAAAAAATCTGATCTTTCTTAAAGCAGTTTCCGGTCGTTCTGAGGCGGAAACAGAGGAAGTGTTTAATTTTCATAAAAAAGACCTCCGCCTCTCACTTTTCGATTTACTAAAACCTGAGAATCTCAGTAAAAGTGAGCTTTTTGAGCAATTCAAGACAGAAAAAAACCAAGATAAACGCATAGAGATTCTGAACTTTCTCATGCTGCATTTTTGTCCTAATCCAAGATTTAAAGAAATTATCCTGGCGCTCAAACAAGGAAAAACGCCTAAAATTGCTCCCGAGACGGCTGAAAAACTTTATGTTTTCAGAAGAGTGCCTAGCAAAGCGGAGATAAATTTGCTTTTCGATTCCCTGAATTCCGAAGATATACAATTGGCAACAGTTTTGTTGGAATCCTTGGCTGACTTTGGTCCCGAAATACAGTATCAGCTAAGTTATATCATGATGATGGCCGAATCATCAGATAAATCATTAGCCAAAGCCGCTTTGATGCTCATTCCTAAAATCCCTCAGGGAATAGAAGATGCTATTCTATTGTACAAATTTGCTTTGACCGACTCAGATTTGCGATTCACCGCACTCAATGCCCTGCAGTATTCATACAATCTGAATCCCGAAATACTTTTCGAAATGTTTAGGCCAATACTGTCTGAGTACGAACGACTTTGTCGCAGCGAAGGGGAAATGAATAGCCTTTGGCCCGAATTTAATATGATCAGAAATATTCTATCAAAAAATGGGGGAACTGGAAGAATATGGAAATTTGATTATAAGATTGGCAGGAAATAGGGGATTAGTAGCCAGTGAATCAGCAGGTTGGGAGTGTCCATACTAATACTGTTTTTTCGAGTGTCTTCTTTATTGACTTTTATTGAATTGGTTTATCCGATTCAGTATTATTGTCAGCCTTTGCGATGTCCTCTTTTTCTTTATTTCTTCTAAGCAATAAAGAACTGAAGCGGAAATGACTTTCATTGTATTCGCTTAAAAACTTATCCTGGTCTTTAATAATATTACTGCTCATAAGTGTTCCAACTGCTTTGAGCGGCGCAATCCTATCAAAAATAATTTTGATGGTAGCAGCAATAGGAATTGCCAACACTATTCCAGATACACCCCAAAGTTCATTCATTAGAAGAATGGCAATAATTGCAATAAGTGGATTGATTCTTACTCTGGAACCGACTACATAGGGTGTGATTAAATTGCCCTCTATTTGTTGAACTGTAACATACATCAGAATGACAGCTGCTGGCTGTTGCCAAGACTCGGCTGTTGCCAAGGCATAAAAAAACGGAAGCCCACCACCCAGAGTTGTTCCGATATAAGGTATTATCGTAAGAAAAGCTGCCAGGGAGGCCCATAAAATGGGGTATTCAACACCTATTATCCAGAGTCCCAAACTGTTTAAAACAGCCAAAATAATCATCACCGATAAGAGTCCATTTAAATATTGTCGCAGCATTTTTTGAATTTCAACCATCACGGCAGCTACTCCCGATCTTTGCATTGGTTCAAACTGCATAAGCATAAAGTTCTTAAGTGCAATCCTATATGATAGCATAAAAAACATAAAAAGGATAATCAGTACAATATTGAGTAATATAATACCAAATGAACTAAAGGTACTTTGAATGACACTGATAGGAGAGGCGACGATTCCGGAAATATTTTCTTTAAGAAAATTTTGAGAGTCTTCTACCGATATGTGAAAATATTGCGAAAGCCAAAGAAAAAGATTATCTGTGCCCTGCTGTAGCCGACCGCTGATATTACTTAAATTACTTAGTACATTACTTACCTGAAATGAGAAAAAGCCGACAATAGCTGTCAGAGGTAAAAGGATTGTAAAAAATGTTAAAATGGTACTTAATGCATGCGTCTTAATAAATCGATCATAAAAGTGCTGAATCGGAAGTACAATAACACTAAGTAGAATGGCAAAGAAAAAGGGTATAATAAAAAATTTACCTTCAATTAGAATGAGTGTTCCAATCAAGGCAATTACTAGAAAGTATGCTATGTTATGTAAAGACAGATTTTTGGGGGCCATGAAATAGCGATATAAATAGTTTTTAAAATGGGGATACTAAACTATGTAATGGCGAAAGCTCAGATTGTACTAGTGCAAAGATACTATGTTTTTTAGTAATCATATCCAACTCCAACACCAATTAAGGGGGAAAATCCCAAATTTGGGTGGTATTGAACAGATCCATAAAAGTTAAAAAACACTTCTTTTGGTATTTGATAGCGGTAACCAATAGTTGGCATGATGAAAGGAACAACCTGAAAACCTTCTGCCAAAGAATAGCCCAGAACAAATCGGCAACCCATGGATGATTCAAAAAAATGTCCCTTTTTTCCAATGGCGTAAACCAACTGTAATGGCATTCCAAAAGAAACGAGCTTCCCAAAATTATTTCGCATGAAGCCGACACCACCCCCAGTTTTCAATGTAAGAAACTGTTGTGGGCGTTGCCAGAGCGAATATTGCGTATCGAAAAAAAGAAAAGTATTCTGCGATTTTCCAATACCAAAGGTCGTTGATATTTCGACAGAGAAAATTCGGGCAGGATGAAAGCTCTCAAAAAACTTATGACTACTATTGAGTTGTGAATTCGCTGTATGCAAAAACACAAAATAGGACAGCAAAATAAGTATAATCTTTTTAGAAAGCATTTTTACTTTTAGTAACAGCTCAAGGGGGCTGGAAGTTTATTGAACTAAAAATACTGTTATCTTTGCTAAGGCACAAGAAATAAAACCATTTCTTTTTTTAATTATACCAATTCCTGGTAAACCAAACTAAAATTATAGAAAATATGCCTTCGAACGATTTCTTTGATGATGTGTATAAGTTAGTGAGGCTCATACCTAAAGGTAAAGTGAGTACCTATGGAGCAATAGCCAATGCTTTGGGTAAGAGCGGAGCTGCTCGGCAGGTTGGATATGCGCTCAATTGTTGTCCGGATGATGTGCCTGCGCATAGGGTACTAAATAGGAAAGGAGTTTTAAGCGGCAAGAATTATTTTGGAGGAGAGCGAATGAAAGAACTTTTAGAATTCGAAGGCTTAAAAGTTGAAAAAGATACACTTATAAATTTTGAAAATTATTTTTGGGATCCGGCTACTGAGTTAGATTACTAATGGCGTTAAAATATAAATCGTTTATTTTAATCTTTTAATGAACTTATAGTGTGTTATTCCTTTTTTATTCCTAATTTCGTTCTGCAATTTTAGCAAATGACTTTTTAGTGAAGATTGTTTGCAGACAAGAAATTTGATTGATTTTT
>CANETR010000314.1 GCA_947441325.1 Saprospiraceae bacterium | reverse complement strand
TTTTGAAGGAGTAGGAGAAAAAGGCCTTCCTTGGTTAAAATTGGCGGGAAGAACAAGCGGGCTTCCAGTTTGTGTTGAGGTTGCGAGTCCCGAACATGTTGAGTTAGCCATGAAATATGGTATTGATGCCTTGTGGATAGGCGCGAGAAGTACCGCAAATCCATTCACTGTTCAGGCTATTGCAGACGCTTTAAAAGGTACCGATATACCAGTTTTTGTAAAAAACCCTGTTAATCCTGACCTCCAATTATGGCTGGGTGCTATCGAGCGTATTTACAATTCGGGAATTAACAGAATTGCTGCAATTCATCGTGGCTTTTCAGTTTATGGGCAGCACCGTTACAGAAACTATCCACAATGGGAAATTCCAATCGAATTGCGTCGTATTTTTCCTAATCTCGATATTCTTTGCGATCCCTCTCATATAGGTGGTAAAAGAGATATGATTTTTGAAATTTCCCAACATGCCTTCCATCTAGGCATGGAAGGATTGTTGATAGAATCGCATATCAATCCAGATATGGCATGGAGCGACGCCGCACAACAGGTCAGTCCAGAAAATCTGGCTCTAATTTTAGACAAATTACAAAAACCGCAGCATTTCAGTAAAGATCCCTTATTTATTAACAAACTGGAGAATCTTAGGGCTCAGATCGATGAATTGGATTTTGAAATTTTGAATCTTCTTACACAAAGAATGGAAATGGTAAGAGAAATCGGAGCCTACAAAAAGGAGAACAATATTACCGTACTTCAAATCGAAAGATGGGCGCAGATTTTCAAAACTCGCATGGCAAAAGCTAAAGAAATGGGCGCAGAACCTGCTTTTGTTGAAGCCCTCATCAATGCAATACATCAGGAATCGATCCGTCAGCAAACCGAAATTGTTAACGCCCTATCGAATGAAAAGCTAAAAAAAAACAGCTAATTAAGGACCTAAAGGGCGCTATCCTTTAAAATTAAAAGATGTTTTGGTATTATTGTTGGCATATTCTGCAAAAAGTCCAATTCTATGTATTTCAAAACAGCTTTTTTCATTTTAGCTAATCAGTTTCTTTGCATTGAGCTTAGTGCCCAAATCAACTGTTTAAGCGCTGACTGTAAGTCGGGAAAAGGCAAAGCTGTTTTTTTCCAAGACAATCAAAAAATAGGCACTTATGAAGGCCTTTTCATGAATGGAAAATTCGTGAAAGGAAATATGACTTTCACCAATAAAGGTACTTATTATGGAGAATGGCGGGACAATAATTTTCAGGGCTTTGGAATCAAAACCCTAGCTGATGCTACCATTCTTGCCGGAAAATGGCATAAAGGTGAACTAACTGATAGCATGGAAGCAACATCAGTACTTGCAATACTAAAAAATAATCTTTCAGGAATTTTAAACTGTGAGGAAGGGGATTGTAACAACAACCCTTCAAAATGTACCGATTTAAATGCCAATCGTTACTCAGGCGGCTTTAAAAATGGATTTTACGAGGGTTATGGTGAAATCATTTTTAACAATGGTGATTTTTATCGTGGCAATTGGAAAGCTGGCAATTTTCATGGCAAGGGAGCCTATTACGATACGAAAGGCAATGTAATCAAAGGAGATTGGGAATATGGCATTTTTACTGCTAATCCAACTGAAATCTATGCACTTGTAGTTGGCATTGCTGCTTACCAAAATTTCCAAAAGCTTAGTTTCAGCAGTAGCGATGCAGAAGCTTTTTACAATCATTTAAAGTCTCCTTCGGGCGCTTTGTTATCGGATGAAAATGTTGAGATTTTACTGGATGAAGAGGCTACCACACTGAAAATAAAAAATAAAATGGCCGACCTCTTCACGATGGCCGACAGCAATGATATGGTCATTTTTTATTTTGCCGGACATGGAATTGATGGGGCTTTCTTGCCTGTTGACTATGATGGCTTCAACAATTATATCGACCATAGATCTGTTATAAATGCCATGCAGGACAGCGAGGCAAAATATAAACTAATCATAGCCGATGCCTGTCACTCGGGTTCTTTTGCCATCAAATTTGATGAATACCGAAAAAATGGCAATCAGTTTCCATTGGCATCTGTAAGAGGGGGAAAATCAATAAATGATCAGTTGAAAGACTTTTACAAAAGCTTTTCTAATACAAAAAAAGGATTAGCCGTCATAAGTTCTTCTGCCGCTGACGAAATTTCTTTGGAGGCAGAAAAACTGAAACAGGGCGTATTCAGCTACTTTTTGATTAAGGGTCTAAAAGGCGAGGCTGATATAAACAATAACAATATTATCAGTGCAAAAGAGTTGTTTGAATATATTGCCAAAGAAGTGGATGAATTCACCTTTGGTTATCAAACTCCAAATTTTATGGGTCGTAGCGAGGGGGAAAGCAGTTTTTCAGATATTCCTGTAGGCATTAAGATACAATCAAATAATGAAAGTACTGATAAATGATTTTTTGTGTAATGATAAAAACTCCAAAACATGGCTGACTTAAATTCTCATTTTCAAGACATTGTAAACAAAGCTATTGCTTATCAAAATGCACTGGCAAGCAGTAAACTCAGCATTGAGGAAAATAGAAAAGTTTGGAATGCTCAAACCAATCATCTTATTACAGAAATTTTCCAGCTAATTGCTCAGAATGTACCAAATTTGAATTGGGAAGTCAAGAAAATGGATGGCATGGAAAATTTGGATATCCTGATGCTTGGATTCAAAAACGAATCGAGTGGTATCGTCGGTCAGGTGCAGGGCGTTTTCAAGTTTTTTTCCAAAATAAGTGGCAAACTTATATACTCCCAGGTTTATAATGGCGAGGTATATGTGTTGATCGACTATCCTCATGTAGAACATCATGTCGAACGACAGACACCTAAATTCTTAGGTAAATTTTTGCCTGCACAAATTACACATGACCTTGTTCTCGATCACATTAACGAGTTTTTGGAGGAAATGCTCAATTGGGAATCCGGCACAAGAAAGCTGATAGGATTTTTCAATGGTTGAATTCAAACTTTACAAAAACAATAATAATTTCGGGTTCTGATGAAGATTGAAAAATTAAATTTTAGCGAAATTCCCCAACTTTCTGCCTTCGACAAAGCATTTCAAGCCGAAGACCCAAGATTGAGGGATTTTCTATCTGAGCTTCCCGAAATTAAATCCTTTGAAAAAGTCATACATACAAAAGCGGCCAGTTATAAATACAGAGGCCTACTTTGTGATGTCTTAAATAAACAGTATCAAGGAATTAAATACTCTGAAAAAACGGCCCAAAACCTTAGTAATCTTCAAAAAGACAACTGCTTTGCAATCACAACTGCACATCAGCCCTCCCTTCTGACAGGACCGCTATATTTTGTTTATAAAATTGCTTCTACTATTAATTTGGTGAATACCTTGAAGCAACACTACCCCAGCTTTAATTTTGTCCCAATTTATTACATGGGCAGTGAGGACCACGACTTTGAGGAGCTAAATCATTTTTATCTTTTTGGTAAAAAGTTGGAGTGGAATGATTTTCAGGGCGGTGCACTCGGACATTACAATCCCGCTTCACTTGCCAATCTCGTCGTTGAACTCAATGAAGTGCTTGGTCAAAGTCCAAATTCAGTCGAACTTAAAGAAATGATTGCCAGCAGTTTAAATGAAGCCAGGAATTATCAGCATTTTATGTTTAAGTTCATTCACAAACTTTTCGATGAATTTGGACTGATTGTGCTTTTGCCAGACTCATCAGCGCTTAAAAGAGTCGCAATTGACCTTTTTAAGGATGATTTACTAAATAGCAGTTCACAAAAATTACTGGAAGCAAGCGCTTCGGCTCTAAAATCAGTTGGATTTTCAAATCAGTCTCATGCTCGTGCAATTAACCTTTTTTACCTGATGGAGGGAAAAAGAGAAAGAATCGAGAAAACAGAAA
>CANETR010000313.1 GCA_947441325.1 Saprospiraceae bacterium | reverse complement strand
TTGATGTAGATGTTTTGCATGACTTACGTGTGGGGATTAAAAGACTTAAGGCCTTATATCAGGTATTAGATCCAATATCGGATGGTCGTTTCGATTCTAAAACAAATTTTGAAGAGGTATATCATCTGTTCAAATCGGTGGGAAGCCTTCGAGATATACAGGTATTAAAAACCTTGTTTTCTTTTTTTTCAAAAGACAGCAATCCCGAATCAGTGGAGGAATTTTTTGCTCAGTTGACAGAAAATGAAAAATCTGCCGCCGAAGCATTGAATCTTATTTTAAAAGAATTCAATTACAATATTATCAATGAAAGCATGACCGAAGCAAACGCTTTTATTGAAGATATCTCGACCGCAGAAGCAAGTAAACAAACCAAAAAATTATTAAAAAAACGCTTCAAACAGATAAAAGAGCTGCTTCCTCATAAAAAAGAGGACGAACTCATGCATGAGCTGCGCACAAAAGTTAAACAAGCCTGTTATACCATTGAAATTCTTGCATTGATGGAACCCGATAAGGCATTTACGGAACATCCAAAAAGGCTTAAATTAGCTGCCGAATTATTGGGACAATGGCATGATCATATCGTTTTGGCAGATGTCCTTGCCGTTTTTTTGGTTGACAAAACAGATGTAGAAGATTTTGATGCTGAACCCTATACCGATTTACTCAGCATTATCAGACAGGATGCCAAAAAACTGCTTAAAGAATCAAGAAAAGTGTTAAAAGCACATTCATTAAAATTGATTTAATTCAAAAAAGACCTTAAAAATGAGGTTCTTTTATGTTCTAAAGCTTAATAAGACACTATTTAAAAGCTTGTTTTTATCTTAATTATTGAAAAAATGGAATTGCAGAAAAAGGGTCAATTTTTAGGACACAATGCGGCAGTGTATGCAATTTGCGCTTTTAAAAAACAAGATCATTTTCTTTCAACAGGCGGAGATGGCTGGATAGTTGAATGGGATTTAAATCGCCCGGAAACAGGAAGATTATTGGCGAAAACCGATGCCAATATTTTTTCAATGCTTTATCTTAATCAAAAAAATTGGGTTGTTGCGGGTAATATGTATGGAGGCCTGCATTGGATAGATCTCAACAATGCGGTCAACTTTAAATCGGTTTTGCATCACAAAAAAGGTGTTTTTGCCCTTGCATTATTTAATGAAAATGAAATTCTGAGCCTAGGTGGAGATGGCGCATTAAGTAAATGGGATATTGAAAATTGCAGGGCAAGGGAAACTTTAGTTTTAAGCAATAAAAGTCTTCGGGCGATTGCGCTGCACCCATTCCGGAATATAATGGCTGTTGCAGCTTCCGACTCAAATATTTACCTCTTAGATTCTGATAAACTAACTGTTTTACAAACAATTGAAAAGGCACATGATAATTCAGTTTTTTCAATTCAATTCAGCCCAGATGGGAAGTATCTTTTGAGTGGTGGCCGTGATGCCTATCTAAGGATTTGGGATTCTAATAAAAATTTTGAAGAATTGCCAACTCAGGCAGCTCATCTGTTTACAGTGAATGACATAGCCTTTCATCCTGGAGGCAAAATATTTGCCACTGCAAGCCGAGATAAAAGTATTAGAATTTGGGATGCCGAAAATTTTGCACTTTTAAAAGTGATCGATGCCATTCGTTATGCAGGGCACCTGAAATCAGTAAACAAACTGCTATGGACTGCAGATGCCTTGTTGTCGTGCAGCGATGATCGCAGTATAATTGCCTGGGAAGTTAAGATTTAATGCCAATTAAGTTCAACAGGTCATTCCTTGATTACCCTCATCATGATTTTTACATCTTTTTCGGGGCGGTCATAAGAATCGGTAGGTTGTAAGGCAATGCTGTCAATTACATTAAGACCTTCGTACACTCTGCCAAAAACGGTGTAATTCATGTCCAGTTGCGGCGCCCCGCCCAATAATCGGTACAATTCACGGTTTTGTGTGCCATAAACAATACCCAGACTTCGCTCATTCTTGTCAAGTGTTTCGGTGCTGACAGGATTTCCGTGAACAATATAGAATTGTGAGCCTGAGGATTTTTTCTCTGGATTGACTTCATCTGGTCGTCTGGCTGCAGCCAATGCACCTTTTACATGAAAATACCTGCTATTTATTTCAGCGCTAATCTCTTTTCCGCTGCTATTTGAGCCAATTCTTTGACCGGCTTTAGCTGTTTTGGTGCTTGGGTCGCCTCCCTGAACCATGAAATTCTTGATAACTCTGTGAAATAATGTACCATCGAGCGCTTTATTTTTAGCCAGTTTAATAAAGTTTTCTCTGTGTTCGCCTGCTTCAAAAAAAAGTTCAATTTTCATGGTGCCAAATTGAGTTTCCATTTCGAGTAGAGAAGAAAATGGGTCGGGTTCAAACTTGCTAGGAACGCTATCTTTTAAAACCTTATCTGTGCTGATTGTTGTTTTAGAAACTTTAGTTGTTTTGCAGCTAAATAAAAAAATTAAAAATAACAGGTTTAAGTATAATTTCATGTTTATTGTTGAATTTGTAAGAAGAGAAGCATTTTTTGTTAGCGGATAGCCTTATTGTTTCCTTTTTCTAAATCGTAAATATATCATAGTGATTACTGAAAGGGCAACAGCCGCAATTCCGGTCCAAAGCCAGGGAAAACGGTATTTAACTGCTATAGCAACTTGTCCATCCTGACCGTAAAGTCTTAATGAAGCCCAATAATAAGGACTTATATCTTTAAAAGTTATTTTTGCATTTCTTAGTGCTTCCGATTTTGTCATGCCGGCTGCAAGGTTTTTATAATATTGACGAATAATTTTAGACAATTCCTTGTTTTCGACCTCCCATGCCGGATAAAGTATAGATTCACTGCCCGAAGCTTCAAAAGCTAAGAGAAAAGTTGCCATTACATCATCAAAGCCGCTACTGTCAGAGAAATTGGATAAGGTCAACATTGACAAAGGTAAACTAATGGCAGAAAGTTCATTCAAATGAAGGACCCCGTCAGTAATGCTATCGGGTTGAAAATGCATTAGAATTGAGCTATTCAATGGATTTACCTGGTCTCTTTTTATAAAAAATGCCAAATGCAGCAGCGCAAAATCTTTTATATTTTTTGCCAGAAAATTTGATTCAGAGGCCTGTTGGTTATATTCAAAATCGCCATGGAATGATCTTCTGAAAAAATTTATATTCAAATTTTTTGACCAGTTTTGAGCATCTTTGTAAGCACTTTGATATTGGGGGAAACGGTTGTTGGGTTGTTTTTTGTAGTTTGTTGAGAAAAAACAGAGGTCTTTGCCTTTTGACAAAGGATTTCGGAATAAATCGGAAGCCGACCAAATATATCTAAGAGGGTATTTTTCCAAAACTGAAATATTATCTACTTCAAGCAGTTCAAAAGGTAGATTCCAAATGCTACCATCTGGAATAATTATAAGACTTTTTGAGTCTGACAAGGCAGGTAAAATTAGTTTAGAAATTGCTTTGCTATTGACTTTTTTACTTTTTTGTCTAATTTGTTTTAAAAGAGCAATAATCTCTTTATCAATTTGTGCTTTATTGATTTTAGTTGCTGATATTCTTTTATTTTCGAAAACAAAGCGATAATAATATTCCGTTCCTTCAAAGTAGTATAGTATGCTTTCCCCTTTTAGGTTATCGAAAATTTCTTTTTTGGAAGGAATGTCGTAAGCGAAATAACGCTTAAAAAAATCGGGTTGATTTTTTTTCAAAAGGCCCAAATTTTTGACAATATCCTGTTCTGTAACTTTCAGGAGCGAAGAAAATCTGGCCTGGCTTGCCAAATCTCTTTGGTCCATTGCCTTTTCTAATTCATGAAAAAGCTGAAGTTTTTGAAGCTTCAAACTATATACAGCGGTCAATGCTGAATCCCTGACTGTCCAAAACTGTTTTGCGGGTTCTTCCAGAGATAAAAGGCTTT
>CANETR010000312.1 GCA_947441325.1 Saprospiraceae bacterium | reverse complement strand
TTAAAAGCTAATACATTATTTACCCCATCAGCTACTGAGGGACCCATATTAGGTATTTGTCGCCGCCTCATTCTTGAGACTGCATCAGAAATCGGATTAACCGTAATGGAAACCCAATTGGACAGAAAAGATCTTATCGAAGCAGATGAAATCTGGTTAACCAATATAATTTGGGGTATAAGATGGGTTTCAAATGTGGCTGGCTTTGATTTAACGCTCGGCGCTGATCAGGCAAAAAAGATGACAGCTTTACTGAATAAAAAAGCATTATCAATGCATTAAATATTTTTTTGGGCCTGAATTGTCAAAGTCTTGTTTAGTTGATAAGATAGTGTTACTTTTGTTTCGAAGCAACAAGAACTTAAACGACTAAAAATTATTGCATTATGGCTGAAAGAATTTGGCTCAAAAACTATCCAAAAGATGTACCTCATGACATTGACACTCAAGGGTACAGCTGCTTAGTTGATCTCATCAACGATACGCTCGTAAAATTCAAAGACCGTCCAGCATACACAAGTGTAGTTGGCAGTTCAAAAAAAACTTTAAGCTTTGCTGATATTGACTCAAAATCCAAAGCTTTTGGCGCATACCTGCAATCATTGGGATTAAAGCCCGGTGATAAAATTGGTCTGATGATGCCAAACCTGCTACAATACCCCATTGCACTTTTTGGTGCAATGAGAGCCGGCTTAATCGTAGTAAATACCAATCCGCTCTACACTGGACGCGAAATTGAACATCAGTTCAACGATGCCGGCGTAAAAGCTGTTGTCATTGCCGAGAACTTTGCCTTTGAACTCGAAAAAGTTATTGCAAAAACTCAGGTAAAACATGTTATTGTAGCCAGCATTGGTGAAATGTTTGGCGGCATTAAAGGCACTGTTATCAATTTTGTAGTGCGGAACATCAAAAAAATGGTTCCTAAATACAATCTTCCCGGAGCAGTAAAATTTACTACAGCACTTAAAAAAGGCAATCCTGCCAATCTTAAAATGCACAAAACTGGTTTAGATGAGGTAATTTTGCTTCAATATACCGGTGGCACTACAGGGGTATCAAAAGGGGCTATGCTCACCAACAGCAATATGCTGCACAATATGTTTCAGGTGAAGGCCTGGATCTCTGATGCAGATCTAAAAGAGGGTGTTGAACGCATTTTAACCCCTCTCCCACTCTATCATATTTTCTCTTTTACGGTCAATTGCCTTTGTTTAGGCAGTTTTGGCGCCGAAAATATTTTGGTCATCAATCCAAGAGATATTCCTGCTTTGGTTAAAATCATTGCACAGGGTCAGCCATCATTAATTACTGGCGTTAATACACTATTTAATGCCCTGCTTAACAATGAAGATTTCAGAAAGCTTGATTTTTCAAAACTTAAAGTTGTAGTGGGAGGTGCCATGGCTATTCAACGCCCGGTAGCCGAACGTTGGAAAGACCTCACAGGAATAACCCTGACCGAAGGATTTGGCATGACAGAATCTTCTCCTGTTGTCTCTGTGAATCCACTTCGTGGAGATGCAAGAATTGGCACCATTGGTATGCCGGTTCCATCTACTTGGGTAAGAATCTGCGATGAAGACAACAATGTACTTCCTCTTGGACAGGCAGGTGAAATTCAGGTTCGTGGCCCACAGGTAATGAAAGGTTATTACAACCAACCCGAAGCAACTGCAAGCACCATCACGCCTGAAGGCTGGTTGCGCACTGGCGACGTAGGTATCATGGATGAGGATGGCTTTGTCAAAATTGTGGACCGTATTAAGGACATGATTTTGGTTTCGGGCTTCAATGTTTATCCAAATGAAATTGAGGAAGTCCTAGCTTCTCATCCTAAAGTACTTGAAGCTGCTGCGATTGGTGTTCCTGATAAAAAATCGGGTGAGGCAGTAAAGGTATTTGTGGTTAAAAAAGATGCCTCGCTTACACAGGAAGAGGTAATGGCGCATTGCAATGAAAACCTAACAGGTTACAAAAGACCTAGAGTTGTTATTTTTAGGGATGAATTACCCAAAACAAATGTGGGTAAAATTCTCAGAAGAGCACTTCGAGACGAGAAATAAAGCTTTTGAAAGCTTGTACATTTGCACTGCCCCCAAAAAGTTAGACACTATTTGGGGGTATTTTTATTTACAAAAATAAAAGCCTAATTTTGTATGCTACAAAAGGGAATATCATGCTAACCATTTTTAAAAATATCTTCAGAAGGTTTGTAAGGCCTAGTTTTATTGTATTAAGAAATACAGTAAGGGCTTACAATCGTGATAAGATTTGGCATATGGGGGCATCTATCGCCTATTATACTATTTTTTCGCTTCCTGCCATACTCATCATAGTGATTGCTTTGGTAGGCTTTCTTTTTGGAGAAGCGGCCGTTGAGGGCAGAATCTACAGTACACTTCTGGAGTTTGTGGGAGAAGAAGCCGCATTGCAGATTCAAAATGCCGTTAAAAACATAGGTAGTCCGGCCACCAATTCATGGATGACCATATTTGGTTTTATCTTTTTGGCATTTATAGCAAGTAATATTTTCAATGCCATGCAATCTACTTTCAATAGAATCTTTCTTGTAGTACAGACCGAGCAAAAAATAAGTATCAGCCAGTTAATAATAAACAGGGCATTATCGCTGGGTATGGTCCTAAGTATCGGGGCATTGCTTATATTTTCAATTTTATTGAATGGAATCTTTTTTGCATTTTCAAATTACGTTCAGAACAATAAGGTTTGGATACTTGAACATTCGCCTAAAAATCTTGCCCCTAGCATTTCATATCTATCAGATAATTTCATTGTTTTGATAAATCAGGCTATATCGATTGTTATAATAACAATCTTTTTTTCATTGCTGTACAAAATACTTCCGGCTGTAAAACTTCGTTGGCGCTATATTTTTGCAGGATCTTTTTTTGCTTCAATTCTTTTTTGGATTGGCCAATTACTCATAGCCTATTATCTACAAAGTGCAGGGCTAATTAATGCCTATGGGGCAGCAGGCTCTCTGATCGCCATTTTGATCTGGGTCTATTATTCGGCGCTGTTAATATTTTTTGGCGCAGAGTTTATCAAATCTCTTTGTCAATTTAAAGGTGTCACCATTAAACCAAAATCCTTTGCAAAAGCCTCAAAACTAGCTGTTTCCAAAATTAAAAAATTTCGGACCAAAGACGCGCATGGAAAAATGGTTGATATTTACCATTCAGTCTCTGTTTAAAACAAATATGTATTTAAAAATTATTTTTAGATTTGTGCCAACTTAATACTTTAACCTATATTGATCAAGATACATTTCCATGCAAAAACAAATAAAAGGCACCCTTATACCGATTGGGGGTAATGAAGATAAAGGCGAAAACGAATACTACGGTATAGATTTCATTCAAGAGGGTATTTTAGCGCATGTTGTCAGAGAAAGTGGCGGTAGTCAGCAGAAAATTGTCATCATACCAACTGCATCATCTATACCCGATGAAGTTGCCGAAAACTATATCAGCGCCTTTGGTAAATTAGGCTGTACAAATCTTCATGTGCTCAATATACAGTCCCGAGAGGAAGCTGAAGACCCCAAAGCACTTGAACTGATAAGAACGGCACGCTGCATTATGTTCTCCGGTGGAGATCAATCCAAAATTGTCAATTTTATTGGCATGACGGCTATGCACGAACTTTTTAATGAAAAACTGGCAAATGAATCCGACTTTGTACTTGCTGGTACTTCGGCAGGTGCTATGTGTATGTCTCATGAAATGATTGCAGGCGGATCCTCAACAGAAGCGCTGTTAAAAGGCAATGTGCTCATGAAAATAGGAATGGGTTTTGTCCCCGAAATGATTATCGATTCTCATTTTGTTAAAAGGGGCAGATTTGGTCGCTTGGCCGAATCCTGTGCAATTTTTCCACACTTAATGGGACTTGGTC
>CANETR010000311.1 GCA_947441325.1 Saprospiraceae bacterium | reverse complement strand
TTCTAACTTCTACCTTCCGATTTTCCTATAAATACTCAATGTTCAATGCTCAATGAAAACCGCTCAATGAAAAATGTTCTCTAAAAAGTATATTTGGATAATCCTTGGGATTTTTGCACTCATCCTGCGTTTAGTTTTTGGGATTTTTCCGGCATTTTGCGAGTATGTTTATTCCAGAGGATTTTTTTTGGGAATCCGTTGGATAATTGACAATAGTTGGGGCCGATTTATGCCCTTTGCCATGTTTTATATTTTCTTTCTGATAATGTTTCTATGGGCTGTATATTTATTGCGCAGAGAAATTATCCGGCGAAAATCGGGCATAAAACGTCGGGTATGGTGGAAGCGATTCGGAATTAATATCGCTAATTTTACTGGTGGACTCGTCTTTTTTTTTATGTTCCTGTGGGGTTTTAACTATGCCCGAATCCCTATCGAAAAAACTATGGGAATCGACGCCAGAGAGCTTGATAGCCTGGAGTTGCGTGCCGAGGCCGACTATATAACTGCACAGTGCAGCCTTGGTCGAGCAGAAATTGTTGGTGCAGATAGTTTTGAAATTGACGCAAAGTTTTTTCCCGAAAATCTGGAAGATGAAATGCGCAGCTGTTTAGTGTCTGTGCTAAAAGATTTGGGATACCCAACAATTGGCAGGGTCAGAGGGCGCTTGTTATATCCAGGACTGCTCTACGGGTTCAACTCCTCGGGCGTTTACTGGCCTTTTACGGGCGAAGGGCATATTGAATCTGCATTGCATATCCTGCAAAAACCCTTTACAATTGCCCATGAAATGTCGCATGGATATGGTTTTGGCGATGAGGGTACCTGTAATTTTCTGGGATATATGGCTTGTATGCGATCTAAAAATGCTGCAATTCGTTACGCTGGTTATCTCAGTTACTGGCGCTATGTTTTCAGCGAAGTAGATCCCGATTATTACCAAAAAAACAGACCACTGATCGACCGGGGCATGTTCAATGATTTGGAAGCAATCCGCCGGGAGATGAAACCATACTTCGAATTTATTCCGGGTTTTCACGAAGTTGCCTACGATGCCTACCTGAGAATGCAGGGAATTAGAGACGGTATTCAAAACTATGATAGAATGATACTTTTGGTGGCCGCTATGCGCAGAAAATAAACTCTTTGCGATATTTATTATAAATTTCAATGTAAAGCAATCAATTCTGAGTATTTTTGATTTCAAAGACAAATACAAAAGATGAAAATTACTTTTTTGGGCACAGGAACCTCTCAGGGCATACCAGTTATAGGTTGCGAATGTCATGTCTGTAAATCAGATGACCATAAGGACCGCAGGTTGCGCGTATCGGCTTGTGTTGAGATTCAGGGCAAAAATATTCTCATAGATATCAGTCCCGATTTCAGGTATCAGTTGCTGCGCTCTGGTATTGAGCGTATCGATGCCATTCTCATCACACATGAACATCGCGATCATGTTGGCGGACTCGATGATATCAGGCCCATAAATTTTAAATACCGAATGGATATGCCACTTTTTGCTGTTGATAGAGTGCAAAATTCCATCAGAAAAGCCTTTGATTATATTTTCGATAATGATTATCCAGGCGTTCCAAAAGTTCAGCTGGTTTCTATTGAAAAGGATAAAAAATTTATGGTGGGCAATACACCCGTGATGCCTATCGAAATCATGCACGCAAAACTGCCGATATTGGGTTTCCGCATCGGAAAATTTGCCTATCTGACAGATGTAAAAAGTATTGACAGAAAGCAGATGAAATACCTCCAAGGCTTGGATGTATTAGTCCTAAACGCTCTGCAGCATATCGAACACTATTCTCATCTCACGCTGAAAGAGGCCATTGAACTCGCAAAGGAAATTGGGGCAAAAACTACCTATTTTACGCATCTGAGCCATACGATGGGCAGCACTGCCGAAACGGAACCTTTGTTACCCGAGAATATGTTTCTTGCATACGATGAACTCGTTATAGAAACAGAGGATCCCGAATTTATTGAATCGGGGACAACTGGCTTTTACTAATAATTTTTATGTTATTGATTATCAATTAAAATGAAATATTATTTTTTTGTCATTACACTGCTTTTTATCGTTCTTGCCTGCGAGAGCGACAATCCCAAAAACAGCAATTATAGCCTTGAGCAATTAGAGAAAAATAAACAAAATGCTCTTGGGCTTGAGAGCATCGAAAAGCCTGATCTCTTAGCTTTGACGCAGAAACTTAATGAAGCCAAAAAGGAAGAAATAGAAAAATTGCTTCAAAAAAAGGGTCTCAATTTCTTCGAAGCTTCCTATGGACTGCATTATTTGGGCAATCGCTACTTTGCAGAAGATGATTTCGAAAAAGGCATGTACTATCAGCAACTTGCCGCCGATGAATACCTCAATCCCTATGCAATGCTCCGACTTGCAATCATCTACTCAAAAACCAAGGAAGAAATAAGCTCAAAATTGCCCGAAGGTAAAAAGATAGATTTCGAACGCAATTATGAAAAATCTTTCCGATATCTGCTTTTGGCGATTAACACAGCTGTGCTGACTATGGAATATTTCGAGGACCGTAGCGTGATGGATGATATCAATAAATTTGCTGCCCCGCTCGTTGAGCTTTATGAAAAACGCGACAGCAGCCTACTTAAGGATTTCGATATTGCTAAATCCGAAGAAAGGGCCAAAAAGGAATTACCCGACATTAAAGCGGCATTTTTGAGGGTGTATAAACCAAAGAAGTCCTTACTGTAAAGGGATAAAATCATTATCCATCAACGCTCAAAAATCACCTCTTCATTCGGCACTCTGAATCTTGGTCCATACACTCCTTCATTGGTACCTTTTCCGACAGCAACAATCATACAGATTTCGGCACCTCGCGGCAGACCCAGTGTCTTTTTTACCCTTAGTTCGTCAAATCCTTCGAGTGGACAGCTGTCAAAGCCCTCTGCAGCAATTGAAAGCATAAAGGTTTGGGCTGCAAGCGCGCAGGATTTATGCACCACTATGCGTTGTTTGGCTAGTCCGCCTGTTCGGTAAAAAGGTTTGTTGAAACCCATGAAAAAACTGATGCTTTTGCGGACCAAGGTCATAAAACCAAAGGGGTCATTGGAATAAATCAGTGGCATCAGTTTGCTATAGTACATCAGCGACGATTTTTGCAGACGAGTAGGCTCGCCGACAATGTTCTCTTTTATCTTACTCAAATTCCATTTAGCTCTCTTGCGCCATTTATCACGTCTTGTGACAAACACCACCAGCTGTTTTGCTGTTTTAGCAGCCCGCTGATTCAGACAAAGTGGCACATATTTTTCTTGTTCCTCCTTGGATTTTATCCAATGAAATTCCCACAACTGCATATTGCTGCTGTTGGGCGACAAAACTGCAAGTTCCAAACCCTTACGTATAACTTCATCGGGCACTTCAATATTTGCATCGAAGACCCTGTTAGATCTTCTTAAATGTACAATCTCCTCAAATTCTTTCGAATACATATTATATTATTTCAGATGCTCCTCAATAGTTTTTTCCAAATCACTCATTGTAGTTGGACCCAAACCCACCGTATGATGTCTGATAATTGATTCGCGGTCGATGACAATATGCGTTGGAAACATTCTTACATCATAACTTTCGGCAACTTCTTTACTATCTGGGATGACATTGTAGGAAAACTTGTTGCTGCTCAAAAATTTCTCCAGTTTAGCCTTATCATTGCTGGCAAAACCGATAAAAACGACCTCTTTGCCCTTGTATTTTTCGACCAGTTTATTCAGCTCGGGCATTTCCATTACGCAAGGTTTACATTCGATAAACCAAAAATTGAGCACTATTACTTTTCCTTTCAGCGCTTCCAAAGAAAAGGCCTTTCCATTTATGTCACTAACCGAAAATTTAGCTGCCTGTTTTCCAAGCTTATCTGAAGGTTCATCCAT
>CANETR010000310.1 GCA_947441325.1 Saprospiraceae bacterium | reverse complement strand
CACTTTTGAATACTTTATTGGCACAGAAATAAATACGTGCAGGATTGTGCGGACTAATAAGTAAAGGCGCGTCCCAATTCCATCTGAGCGCTGCATCTCCCTTGGCTTCCATGGGTTTAATTCCTACTCTTTCTCCGCTTTTTTTATCATAACGAGTCAGCCAGCCGTACTGAGCCTGTGCATAAATGATGTCGGGATTTTGTGGGTCGACCTGTGATTCAAAACCATCGCCTCCCTGTGTAATAAACCAGTCTTCATTGATAATTCCGGACGAGTTTGTAGTTCTCGAAGGCCCACCCATACTATTATTATCCTGTGTACCGCCATAAACATAGTAGAAAGGTTCACGATTATCCACCGCAACTTTATAAAACTGTGTAATGGGTAAATTTGGCTTAAAATGCCAGTTTTCGGCATGGTCCCAAGTTTCATAAATCCCACCATCGCATCCTATTAGCCAATGATTGGTGTTATTTGGATCGACCCAAATGGCATGATTGTCAACATGTTTACTTTTCTCACCGCTGGCTTTGAAATTTTTACCGCCATCTTCGCTATGATGCAGCCAGGTGTCCATGGCAAAGACTTTGTTCACATCTTTTGGGTCGCAGAATATTTCCTGATAATAATTCCCGCTTGTATTAAATCCACCTCTTTTTTCCCAGCTTGCTCCGCGATCTGTTGAGCGATAAACACCTTTATCATCGCCCGATGTTTCTACAATCGCATAGACATAATCTGGGTTAACAGGCGAAATTGCCAATCCTATTCTACCAACAAAATCTCCTGTTGGCATGCCTCCCTTTAGCTGTTTCCATGTTTTGCCGCCATCTTCCGATTTGTGTACACCAGAACCAGGGCCACCACCCAAATAAGTAAAAACATGTCTGCGTCGTTGATGCGTTACAGCATAAATAACATCAGGGTTTCGAGGATCGAGATGTACCTCGTTCACACCAGTGTGAACATCATTTTCGAGTACTTTTTTCCAACTGTTGCCGCCATCCTCTGTTTTGTAAAGACCTCTTTCGCCACCTTCGCTCCATAGCGGGCCATAAGCAGCCACATAAACCACATTATGATTTCTTGGATCAACCTGAATCATTCCGATATGCTCCGAATTTTTCAGACCCATATTTTTCCAGCTTTTTCCGCCATCTTCGCTTTTGTACACTCCATCACCATAGGCTACAGAACGCTGATTGTTGTTCTCACCTGTTCCAACCCAAACAATATTTTCATTTCCGGGTGCCAATGTTATGCAGCCGATTGAATAGGACGCCTCGTTATCGAAAATCGGAAAATAGGTTGTGCCTGCATTGTTTGTTTTCCATACTCCACCCGAAGCAACTGCAACATAATACTGAGCAGGATTCTTTGGATTAACAGCCAGGTCTCCTATCCTTCCCGAATGGGAAGCTGGTCCAATAGCACGAAATTTCAAGGCAGACAGATTTGGCATTTTAGCTTTTTCTTGTGCCTTTGTGCTGTAAACTGATAAAATAAGTAGAAAACTAACAATAAGGAATCTCATAATCTTGATATTATTGAATGTATGTAAACTTAAATGTAATGAATATTATTTACTGCGCATCGCGTCAACAGCTTCCATATTTGCAGCATTTAATGCAGGAATAATACCCGCTACTACGCCTGAAATCGCAGCAATTGTAATTCCAATGATCATATTCTTAGCTGATAAGAAAATTTCAAACTGAAAAATTGTAGTAGCAGCCAAGGCGGCTAAATATACAAAAACTAACCCTATCAGGCCACCGACAAGACACAAAACTATAGATTCTACCAAAAACTCGGTAAGAATAACATATTTTTTGGCCCCCAATGCCTTTTTGATTCCGATGATATTAGTACGCTCCTTTACAGAAACAAACATAATATTTGCCACCGAGAACATGCCGACAAAGATAGCAAAGCCACCTATAAAAAGGCCTGCAAGGTTAATCACACCAAATACCGAACCGAGCAGGTTTGAAATAATTGATAGGGTATTCAATGCAAAATTATTTTCTTCTTTTGGTTTCAACTTACGACTGGCACGTAAAACGCCAACCAATTCATCACTTAACTGGTCAACACTAACTTCTTGTCTTGCTTTTACAGATACGGAAGTCCTTCCTCTGTTAAATTCAGAATTTGACGTATTTACGTATTTTCTGGCTGTATTGTAGGGAACAATAGCCACATTGTCAAAATTAATAGGGTTAATGAGGTCTTTGCCCTCCTTTTTTAACACCCCTATAATTTTAAGTTTCTGCCCTTTGGCTTTTATACTTTTTCCAATAGGATCTTCTCCCTCTCTGAACAGCTTTTTATAAACTTCATAGCCAATCACCACATCATTTGTACCGTGAAAAAACTCTGCTGCAGTAAAATAGCGTCCGTAAACAAACTCCAACCCAAACATTTCGCGATAATCTTCAGTTACCCCAATATAGAGCACTCCGGAGGCTGTTGCTGTTTTCGACTCGGTTGACTGTGTGCCTATAAAAACATTAAAAGCAACTATATCCGCACTTTTGCAATTCTTTTTGATTGAAAGATAATCGGTATAGGATGCCTCTGGCCGGCGCATGTATTTCCAAAAATTTTCACGCGGGTCTTCTCCCCAAGGCATGGTACTGATGTAGATTGTGTTATCGCCAAGTTTTTTAAAACTCTTTCTGATACTATATTCCAAAGAATTGACCGCCGAAAGCACCATGATAACACACCAGATACCAATGATGATACCCATTAGAGATAAGAGCGTACGAAGTTTATTCGAGAGCAGTTGTTGTACTGCCAAGACAAAACTTTCACTGAGTATTCTTAAAAAACGCATATTTTGCCAACTTAAAATTTCCTAAAGTTCTAAAATCTTAAGCATTTTCAAGAATTAATCCGACTAAATAAGTTATTATTAGACAAGTTAGTTGACTACTACAAATTCAGTCCTGCGATTCAGTTGCCTACCTTCCGGACTATCATTATTGCTGATAGCTTTGCTTTCTCCATATCCTTTAGCGTCAAGCCTTTCTCTGGCAATGCCTTTCGAAATCAAGTAGTCTCTTACCGCTTTAGCCCTACGATCCGACAAAAGCAGATTATCGCTATCACTACCTTCATTATCAGTATGTCCGTTAATTCTAATTTTCATTTTAGGATTTTCATCCAAAAGCTGTTTCAATCTATTTAGTTCAACTGCTGATTCAACCCGCAACTCTGCAGAGTTTGTCGCAAAGAAAACATTTTTCAAAATAATAGGATTTCCCTCTTTGATGCTTGATGAAGTATCCATCTTTCCGCTAGGTTCGAGTATAGGTTGCAAAGGTATATCCAATAAAAACGGATTTTGCTGATTTCTGATTTCTTTGAGTGCAAAATTATCTGAATAGAAAAGATACTTTTGCTTTTTAACGTTCAAACTATAATCTCGCCCCAATGGCATGCAAAGCATAAATTCCCCATCGGCATCTGTTTTTGTTTTGGTGAACAACTTATCTGCGCTCAAATCATATATTTCAACAGTAGTTTTATTCAATGCTTTTTTAGTAACTGCATCGTACACATAGCCCTTGACATAAGTGACCGGATTTGGCTGGATTGCTTTAGGCATTTCGAAACTATAAATATCCAAAGAACCAAACCCTCCTGGACGGTCAGATGCAATAAATGCCAAACTGCCACTTAATGCCACTGCTAGTGCCTCTTCATTTTGTGCGGTATTGATTGGATAACCCAAATTTTGAGGTTTATCCCAGATCCCATCCGTCCGCAATCTTGACACAAAAAGGTCGAGTCCGCCCATTCCCGGATGACCTGAAGAGCTGAAATAAAGCGTTTGGCCATCGGGGTGAATACAAGGTGCCGAATCGTCATAAGGCGTATTTAGCTCGGCAATTGCAAGCGGTTCAGCCCAGCTACCATCTTCATTTCGTT
>CANETR010000309.1 GCA_947441325.1 Saprospiraceae bacterium | reverse complement strand
TTGGTGATGCAGGCCTATGAAGAGGCCATCAAAGAAAAATATCGTTTTTACAGTTATGGTGATGCAATGCTTATCATCTAAAAATAGCGAAGGGGCTGCGGTTTAAAACCACAGCCCCTTTTTTAATTTGTAGCCCGAAAAAGCGCTATTCACAATCAATCTCGATTTATAAGTAGGATAGATTAAATATCGCCAAGTTGTGGTCTCAAAATTATTTCCTCAACCACAGTTCGTGGACTAAGATTGTAACAGCCCCAGATGGCCTCGGCAACATCTTCCGCTTTCATAAATCGTTCTTCAGGCAAGGGACTTCCTTCCCAAGAGGGTGTATAGGTTGCTCCAGGCATAATTGCAGTCACCCGAATGCCCTTGTCTTTCATTTCCTCCCTCAAAACTTTTGAAAAACCAAGCATAGCATGTTTTGACACCGCATAAGCGCCATAAGGCATAAAACTAGCGATAGAACACATATTGAATACATTTCCTGATTTATGTGGCAGCATCAATGGCAAAATTTCCTGAGTCAAGTAATATGCGCTGTATAAATTAGTATCCATCATTTTTTCGAAGGCATCACCCGTATTGGGGTCTGAAAGTAGGCAGGGAATAAAAACACCCGCGTTATTAATCAGTACATCTACTTTATCCCAATGTTTTTTTATGGTTGAAGCAAAGTCTATAATGTCATTTTTAAGAGACATATCAGCTGTTTGAGCAATTATATCCAATTCCGGATATCTTAATTTTAGACTTTCCTGAAGTGCCTGTACATCATCTGATGAACGGGCACAAAAAGCTATATTAAAACCTTTTGCTGCAAATAACTCGACCGAGGCAAGGCCAAGTCCTTTTGTTGCTCCGCTAATAATTACATTCATATTACAATATTATAATTAGTTCAAATTCAAAACATAATTGAGTACTTCTTCCATTTTGTGCACATAGTGAAAGTTGAGTCCCTCTAAATATTCTTTGTTAATTTCATCCACATCCTGTTTGTTGTCAAAACAAAGTACAATGTCCTTCACTCCTGCTCTTTTAGCTGCAAGCAGTTTTTCTTTAATGCCACCTACGCGCAAAACTCTACCGCGGAGTGTAATCTCACCTGTCATGGCTGTAAATGGTCGAATCGCTTTTCCTGTAAAGGCAGATGCAAGGGCACTCAGCATTGTAATCCCGGCCGAAGGGCCATCTTTTGGAATCGCACCAGCAGGAACATGAATATGAACATCTGTTTCGTCAAACCTTTCTACTGGAATTCCAAGAATGGATGAGTTTGCACGAAGATAGCTGAGTGCCGCTGTTGCAGATTCTTTCATTACATCGCCAAGGCTTCCGGTAAGTATAAGTTTACCTTTTCCTTTGCTTAAACTTGACTCAATAAATAGTATGTCGCCACCAACCTGCGTCCATGCAAGTCCCACGGCTACGCCCGAGCCTTGTTTTTCCTCGTACATGTCCATGACAACTTTTTTGGCCCCTAGGATTGGCTCGAGATCCTCTAAGCTGATATGGGCTTTGTAGTGTTCGTTCATGGCAACTTTTTTGGCTACAAAACGCATCAGTCTGGCTACTTCACGCTCTAAAGAACGCACACCTGATTCTCTGGTATAATCTTTTACCAAACCTAAAAGTGCTTGTTCGTCAATCTCGAAATGTTCTTCCTTTAAGCCATGCTCCTTCAATTGTTTTGGAATGAGATGTCTTCTTACAATTTCCATTTTTTCCTCAACAGAATAACCACTCACTTCAATAATTTCCATACGGTCTAGTAAGGCCGGCTGAATGGTTGATAAAGAATTGGAAGTTGCAATAAATAAAACCTTCGAAAGGTCATATTCCAATTCCAGATAATTGTCGTAAAAGCTGCTGTTTTGTTCAGGATCTAGAATTTCAAGGAGCGCTGAAGATGGGTCGCCTCTGAAACTATTTCCAATTTTGTCGATTTCATCCAATATAAAAACTGGATTTGAAGCGCCTGCCTTCTTAATTGATTGCATTATTCGTCCGGGCATTGCGCCGATGTATGTTTTTCTATGACCTCTAAGTTCGGCTTCATCGTGTAAGCCCCCAAGTGACATGCGGATATAATGACGTCCCAAAGCCTTTGCAATAGATTTACCCAGGGAAGTTTTACCAACACCGGGAGGGCCAACAAGACAAAGTATGGGCGCTTTCATGTCCTGTCTAAGTTTTAGAACGGCCAAATATTCTGTAATTCTATCCTTTACTTTGTCTAGTCCGAAATGGTCAGCGCTCAAAATCTGCTCAGCTAAATCCAAATCAAAATTATCTTCAGTATAATTCTCCCAAGGGAGGTCGAGCATAAGTTCAAGATAGTTGATGGTGATAGAATATTCCGGCACCATCGGATTCATGCGTTGCAATTTCTTGATTTCTTTTTCGAACTTATCCTTGGCATTTTGTGGCCAAACTTTATCGGCTGCTCTTTTATTTAGTTCATCTATGTCTTCCTGCTGAGGATTGTCGCCCAACTCATCTTGAATGACCCTCATTTGTTGATTGAGGATATAATCGCGCTGTTGCTTCTCCATCTCATTGCGCACTTTATCCTCGATTTGAGCTTTCAGCTCAAGTGTTTTGAGTTCATTGAGCATTAGTTTCAAAATAAGCTCAGCTCTGTCTTTCAGGCTATCGGTCTCAATAATTTCCTGTTTTTCAGTCAGCTCAATATTTAAATTTGAAGCGATGAAATGCATTAAAAAATTAGGATTTGTGATATTCTTGAGCATATTCATTGCATCATTCGGAATATTTGGCGACAAATCTACAATCTGCCCTGCCATTTCCTTCATAGCAGTAAATATGGCATTCATCTCCATTTCATCCTCTGCCTGTACATCGCTAAGTGCTGATATTTCTGCCTGAAAAAATGGATTCGAAGTAAAAAGTCCTAATATTCTAAACCTACGTCTTCCTTGTAGTATTGCTGTAGAAGTGCCATCAGGCATTTTTATAACCTTTAGTATCTTTGCAACAACACCTATTTCATATAAATCAGAAAGTTCGGGTTCTTCAATGTCGGCATGTTTCTGAGCAGTTACAGCTATGGTTTTATTGCCATTATATGCTTCATTTACAGCAGCAAGTGATTTTTCACGACCCACAGTTATGGGCAAAACAACTCCAGGCAGCAATACCATATTTTTTAAGGCAAGAATAGGCAAAATTGAATCATATTCTTCTTTTTGCATTCTAAGCTCATCTTCCATGTCCATGTTTATATCAGGCTGGATTTCTACCTCTATACTCTTTCCTATTCTATCTTTTCTTTTTTGCATATTATTTATCGATGAATTGTCATTAAATCAGCCATTATGTCAGTAAGAATGTTACATTGTTATTGATAATTATTAGCGCAAAGCTATACAAAGAACTCAGACATGTCGATTTAATGGCTATTTTAAAAAAGTTTACAAGCCTTAAAGTCAATAAGTGTGCCTAGCTGTTTTTGTCAGATTTTAGTGCTGGAAAGTGCTTCGGCCAGGGGAGTTTTTAGAAAATAGTGCCCATCTTCGACCAAAATTAATTCTGCTCCAGGCAGATCTGCTATAAATTTTGAAGCATATTTGGCGGGTGTTATGTAATCCTTGTTGCCGTAAAAAAAGTGTATCCTAATTTTATTTTCCAAAATATTTTTTTTGAATGATTTAAGGTCAATTGGGAAATTATACAATGATATCCAGCAGTCGAATAATCTTTTTCTTCTTTCTGGAAATTCAAATTGTTTTTTTAAAAAATTAAGTGTTCCCCGATTTATTACACCCATGAGTCTTCCAAAGCTGAAAATAGTTAACACAAAAATTGGTTTTGAGGTTAACAATTTTAAAAATTTACGGATAAATTTTGGAAAAAGCAGCTTTGAATCTGACATAGCACCTTGAAATCCAGCCGGAGAAAGCATAATATAAGCCTCTATTCTTTCTTT
>CANETR010000308.1 GCA_947441325.1 Saprospiraceae bacterium | reverse complement strand
TGAATAGCCTGCATTCATTATACATACTGGTTTTTCTGATTTCTTGCCGGCTTTCAACCAACTGTCGGCTTCAAATGAGTAGGGATGGTTATAATGCAGAAAAAAATCTTCTCCGGGAATTGGATTCGAGTCATTCAATATCTCTACATAAGCCCAACCAGAATAAGCAAAATGAACTGGCCCAGCGGCAAACTTTTCGAGGAAACCGTTTAATTTCATTTTTTTATGAAAATTGGCAGCATCTTCCAAGCCAATAACATGTGAAATATCGAAAAGAAAACTTTGTCCAATTCTAAAAGCTTCCTTCTCGCCATGATCTTCGTAAAGTTTCAAAATTGTATTAAAGAAATCGACCGAAAGCGAAGAAGCCCTCATTAAAATGTAACGTTGTCCAGCAATATCAATTCTAGCTTTAGAAGGGTCAACTTTCAATGTCGAAAAATATTCCCCCACCGTTTTTTCAGCTTCTCGAACTACGGCATTTACCTCTGAATATGCATGTACAGTAGATAATTCCGTAAAGAATTTTTGAGCTTTCAAGCGCGCTATTTCCGCTTCAAGCTCTCTTATTCTATTTTCAAGCATTATTTCATTTTCCGATTTATCAGACATCAGTTTTAATGAATTTGAAAGGACAATATTAACTTTTTGATAGGTGGCAAACAAGTTAGGTATATTAAAAGATAACACAAAGTTAAAATACAATTATTTGTTTTAAAATTATATTACGATGGAACTTTTTGACCTAAATAAGGGGTTAAAAGAATAGTGAAAGCTTAAGCTATACTTATAAATACATAAGTTTTCAACAGATTTACCCACATGTTTATTCCCATTTTGGGAATTTTATTTTTTAAAAAAAAATACTCCCATGCAAAGGGCTTTTTAGCAATTAATGCACTTTGTGAAGATTTTTTTTCTTGAAAGTATGGAATATATCTTCTATTTTTGATGAAATTAACTGACAAAATTAAGACCTGCATGCAACGGATTGCCTTTTTGGCAACTGCGTTGCTTTTTTATTGCACAATATAAAACAATTAGTTTTAAAATAATATAAAAATACACTTTGAAAGATGATGCGTGAACCGATTTTAGAAGAAAACCCAGGCAGATTTGTACTATTGCCAATTCAGTACGATAAAATTTGGGAAATGAGAAAAAAAGCATTGGCAAGTTTTTGGACTGCCGATGAGCTTGACCTCGAGGCCGACCTCAACGACTGGAGGTACAAACTAACCGACGGTGAAAGACATTTTATTAAACATGTACTTGCCTTTTTTGCGGCAAGCGATGGTATTGTAAATGAAAACCTCTGTCTCAATTTTTACAAGGATGTACAAATTGCAGAAGCCCGTTCTTTTTATGCAACACAGATTCAGATTGAAGACATTCATGCCGAAACATACAGTCTTCTGATTGATACTTACATTCAAGATACAGAAGAAAAGAATTCACTTTTCAACGCTATCAGAACTTTGGACTGCGTAAGAAAGAAATCGGGATGGGCACTTAATTGGATTGACAATGCTCCAAGTTTTGCACACAGACTTATTGCTTTTGCTGCAGTTGAAGGTATTTTCTTTTCAGGAAGTTTTTGTGCCATTTACTGGCTCAAAAAACGCGGCTTGATGCCAGGATTGACCTTTTCGAATGAGCTAATCAGCCGCGACGAAGGTATGCACACAGATTTTGCTTGTTTGCTCTACTCCATGCTCAATAACAAATTAAGCCAAGGAGAAATCAGATCAATTATCACCGAGGCTGTAGAACTCGAAAAAGAATTTGTTACTGATGCGCTTCCTGTTTCACTTATCGGAATGAACAGTCAGCTGATGAATCAATATATTGAATTCGTAGCCGACAGACTTTTGCTCTCATTGGGCAATTCAAAGGTATATGGTACGGCTAACCCTTTCCCATGGATGGAAATGATTTCTTTGCAGGGAAAAACCAATTTCTTCGAGAAAAGGGTTGGTGATTATCAAAAGGCCGGCGTAATGTCGGAACGTGAAAAACAGGCCTTTTCACTCGATGAAGACTTTTAAAAAAAACACAGAGAATACAATATTAACATTTTAAAGAAGTTTTATCATGATGCATTTAATGAAAGTCAAAAAACGCGACGGACGCAGTGAGGAAGTCAGTTTTGACAAAATTATGCGCAGAATCTACTATCTATGCGATGGATTAGATCAGCGTTATATCGATATTATCGAAATTTGCAAAAAGGTAATCCTGGGTTTGTACGATGGCGTATCAACTTCAATCCTGGATAACCTTGCAGCTGAAACAGCTGCCTCTATGGCAACTGTGCACCCCGACTATGCAATTCTTGCAGCAAGAATCGCAGTTTCAAATCTACACAAAAACACCTCGGCATCTTTTTCTGAAACAATGCAAATGTTGCATGAGTATGTTGATCCAAAAACAGGCAAAAAAGCACAGCTTATCGCCGACGATATTATGGATAAGATTTCGGAATATAAAACTGAATTAGACAATGCTGTAGTGCACGAACGTGATTATGATTTTGACTATTTCGGTTTCAAAACACTGGAGCGTTCCTACCTCATGCGTCTTGATAATTATATCGTAGAACGTCCACAGTACATGTTTTTGAGAGCAGCAATAGGCATCCACAAAGACAACATTAAAGCAGCATTGGAAACCTATGACTTAATGTCTCAGAAATGGTTTATACATGCCACTCCTACGCTTTTCAATTCAGGCACTCCAAAACCTCAGCTTTCATCCTGCTTCCTACTGAGTGTTACCGAGGATTCTATCCCTGGTATCTTCGAAACGCTTTCCAGATGCGCTAAAATCTCTCAATCTGCCGGCGGTATTGGCCTCAGCGTTCACAACATCCGTGCAAAGGGAAGTTATATCAAAGGCACAGGTGGAACATCGAATGGTATTGTCCCAATGCTTCGTGTGTTCAACGATACTGCCCGTTATGTTGACCAAGGTGGTGGAAAACGTAAAGGTGCCTTTGCTATTTACATCGAACCTTGGCATGCCGATATTTTTGACTTCCTCGACCTGAAGAAAAATCATGGTAAAGAAGAAGCCCGCGCCCGCGACCTGTTCTATGCGCTTTGGATACCGGATTTATTCATGGAAAGAGTTGAGACCGACGCTGAATGGACTCTAATGTGTCCAAACGAATGCCCTGGTCTTTTTGAGAATCACAGCGAAAACTTCAATGAACTTTACCTCAAATATGAGGCTGAAGGACGTGGACGTCAGACCATCAAAGCAAGAGAGCTTTGGTTAAAAATCATGGAATCTCAAATCGAGACTGGTACGCCTTATATGCTCTATAAAGACCATGCAAACCGCAAATCGAATCAGAAAAACCTAGGAACAATCCGTTCCAGTAATCTCTGTACAGAGATTATGGAGTACACCTCTGCCGATGAAGTTGCTGTATGTAATCTTGCCTCTATTTCATTATCGAAATTTGTTAATGCAGAAGGCAAATATGATTTCGACCGACTTTATGAAATAACAAGAATTGTTACCCGCAATCTGAATAGAGTTATTGATATCAATTATTATCCTATTGAAGAGGCCAAAAATAGCAATATGCGTCACCGTCCTATTGGTATTGGCGTTCAGGGACTTGCTGATGCCTTTATTATGATGCGATATCCATTTGAAAGTGTTGAGGCAAAACTCTTAAACAGAGCCATATTTGAAACCATTTATTTTGCTGCATTGACCGAATCTTGTGCACTTGCAAAAGAACAAGGCCATTATGAATCATACCCTGGTTCACCAATCAGCGAAGGCATATTACAATTTGACCTTTGGGATCAAAAACCATCTTCTCGTTGGGATTGGGATACTTTAAGAGAGGAGATTAAACAGTATGGTGTAAGAAACAGCTTATTAGTTGCACCAATGCCAACAGCTTCAACCTCACAGATTCTTGGTAACAACG
>CANETR010000307.1 GCA_947441325.1 Saprospiraceae bacterium | reverse complement strand
GGTCTTCGCCCTTTTCTCGGGCCAGGAAACAGCGGTGAATGAGTGTAGGCATCACATGTCCGTTTTGCAAATCAAAAAGGTCATGTGGGCCATAAATATTGGTAGGAATAACAGATACATATTCAAGGCCGTACTGTTCGCGGTAAGCGCGCAGCTGAACATCGACCATACGCTTGGCATAGGCATAAGCATCGTTGGAGTGATGTGGCGGTCCAAGATGTATTTTTTCGGGATTCAAAGGATATTCTACCTTGTCGGGAAAAACGCAGGTAGATAAAAAAGCAACTAGTTTTTTTACACCGTGCAACCTCGCAGCCTCAATGACGAAGGTATTCATCAGGATATTTTCCCTGAAAAAATCGCCTTTCTGGTGCATATTGGCCCATACTCCACCCACCTTGGCAGCAGTGTGTATGACCTCTTCGGGTTTATGCTGTTCGAAAAAGGCATTTACCTCGTTCCAATCATTCAGATTACAGTCTTTTCTTCCGATTTTTAAGTCGGCATGTATTGCGGTTCCAACCATTCCGGTTCCACCTGTGACGAGTCTTTTGGCCATTTTATTAGTATCAAGTATCAGGTATCAAGTATCAAGACTATCAGACTCTAGACACTAGATGAGAAAATATGAACAATGAGTTAATAAACGAATATCTACAAAAAGAATAATGATTAACGGCAAAACGATTAACTCAGTATCAAGTATAAAGACTTCTAATTTCTAATTTCTAATTTCATATTTCTGACTTCTGACTTCTTCTTTCAAATTAGCTTCGGATTTCGATAATAATCGAGCCAATATTCCACCATTTCGTCCATCATTGCTTCGAAACTGATAGTCGGTTCCCAACCAAGGATATCTTTAGCTTTAGAAGAATCACCTTTCAGATCATGCAATTCTTCGGGACGCATATATCGCTCATCAGTTGCTACAAATTCGTGAATATCGAGGTCGAGACGACCGAAAACATATTCAACCAGATACTCCACAGAATGCGAAATGCCCGTGGCACAGACAAAATCATCGGGACTATTGTGCTGCAGCATCATCCACATAGCGCGCACATAATCGCGGGCATGCCCCCAGTCGCGGGTAGCCTTCAGGTTTCCCAAAGTAAGTTTTTTCGACAATCCCAACTTGATGCGCACGGCCTCCTTTGCCACCTTATTGGTCACAAAGTTGGAACCACGGCGCGGCGATTCATGATTAAAAAGAATGCCATTCGATATAAACATATCATAGGCATTGCGATAATTGCGGCAGATATGATAAGAAAAAACCTTGGCGCAGCCATATGGAGAAACAGGGCTCAGAGGAGTGTTTTCACGTTGAAAACCATCGTCGTCAATACTGTTTCCGAACATTTCGGAGGAGCTAGCCTGATAAATCCTTGAATGCGGACAAGTAAGACGTACGGCTTCTAAAAGTCTTAAGGTACCTAGGCCAGTTGCTTCGGCCGTATAAATGGGCTGATCGAAACTGATGCGTACATGCGATTGTGCGGCCAGGTTGTAAATTTCATCGGGATTAGACATCTGTAGTACTCGAATGAGTGAACCCATATCGAGCAGGTCGGCATATTCCAGTTTCAGTTCGGGATGTCCGTAAATGTCATTCAGGCGATAGGTCTGATTTTCAGATACTGAATTTCTTTTCAGTATTCCCCAAACCTGATAGCCTTTCTCGAGTAAAAACTCTGCCAGATAAGATCCGTCCTGACCGTTGATACCGGTAATCAGTGCTTTTTTCATATATCAATTTTAAGACGCTTTCAGGCGTCGGTATTTTGTCATTCGCTTTAGCGCTGCAAAGTTAAAAATAAAAAATGAAAACCTGGTATTGATTAGATGTCAGACTTCAGACATCAGTCTCGTCTTTCGGACGATATCAGAGTTGAGATTTCAGCACTTAGTTAACATCTACTTTTAAACTGTACTTTGACCAATCAAAATATCCGCTAATGCGCTTCTCTTGGCTTCTATTCTCTTTCCTCTTCACTTCTTTTCTCTTCGCTTCTTTCACCCTTTCACCCTTTCTCCCGATAGCTATCGGGATTTCACTCTTTCCTTCCCCCTAAAACCATCTCCTCATACCCAATCACCGTCTCAAACCCTCTTTCCTTGAAATACGCAAGGGTTTTATCCTCTGGTTCATTGCTTGTGACAAGAACAAAATCGCCACCCCAGGCGCCCAATGATTTTACAGTTCCCCAATAATCGGAGAAGAGGCGTTCCTTTACAGGGGCCTGCCCCAATATTTCAGAAACCAGCGTTTCGTGCTCTTCGAGCAGGGCTTCAAACTCAGGCAAGGTTTTGACATACTGCGCGATATTGAAGCTTATCTGGCTAATACGTTGAATTGGCTTTTCGCGAATTTCGGGCGGAGTAACCAGGTAGTGTACCAAGGCCTCTCTGGAATTCTGTTTTTGGTTGAGATATACAAAATAGAGCTGATGTCTGAAGTCGGGATTAAAACTGACCGATTCTGACTGTGGCTTGCCGTTGAAACGGCGGAAAACAATGGGTCCGGCGGCTGTAGCCGCAGCAATGTCGTAGCCCGAGCCTTTAAAAGTCATCTCTAAGAGTTCGTAAGGATCCACGGCAGCCCATTCGGCAAACATAGTGATAAGCGTAGAGCTTGAACCCAATCCCCAATCGCGTGGAAATTCCAAATGTGTTTCTACTTCTACTGCAGTTTCATTTTGTAGAAAATCTGTATTCATTTGTTTTGCAGCCAGAAGGATTTTCTGCAGTTGCTCCGCAGTTTTTGTTCCTTCCTCGTCGCATTCCAAAATGGAAAAATCGCTGAGTGTAAATTTGCCTTCGAACCAGCAATTCCCCTCATTATCGAAGCTTTTCCAATGCAGGATGCCCGCTTCACTGCCACTTTTGGCTGTCATTTTTTGTCCGTAGCGGGTAGGTAGTGCAAGGGCGGTGGCGCCATCCATCACAAAATATTCGGCACTGATGAGTAGTTTACCGTTTACGCGGGAGGAGAAATTCATGAAAAACTTGTTAGAATTACAATTATACAAAAAATTATTGTGCTGTCATAAAGGTAAGTAAAATCCAGTATTTAATGAAAACTATCTAATAAATAGCCTTAGAATTTTAGCTGAATAAGATTATTGTAATCCAAGTAAAATTATTTAAAATAAACTTTCAAAAATTTATAATTGGAATTAAATTTGTTCCAACAATTCAATTATTTGATTGAAAAATAATTTTATTGACGCCTGTTCACAATCCGACAAAAGAGCTTTAAGATACTTTTTTTAAAGATTTCTGCTTTACTATAAAAATTATATTATCAACACTTTAAACTATTTTTTATGAAATTGCTACTCTTATTTTCACTGTTTAGTTTAACTTTTTGGAGTTTTAATTCTGTAGAAAAAACAAAAAGTACTGTTGAATTTATAGAAAAAGCAGATAGTACTTATCCAGTACCGGTCGTTGTTCTAAGCAATGGAAAAAGTACAGGATTAGTTGGTTCAGGAGAGATGAAAGCACAAAAAGCATTGTTTGTGACTGAACAGAATTCTAATAATCCTGCTGCCTTGAAAGATATCTGTAGCATTACGAATTTTTCGGTTATGGTTGTGCGAAAATCTAATAAATACGATCCTGTTATGTACACTAACAACGGAAATATCTTTGATCAAACAACAATTGATTTACTCAATACCGTTTCGAGCGGTGATACTGTTAGTTTTATATCCATAAATGGAAGATGTACAGGAGATGCAGCTGACAGAACTTTTAACAATTTAAGTTTTCCAATCAAGTAGCGCTTTCCTAAATAAGCCTCGAATAATCTAGTTATAATTTCCAAGCAATTATAGCTAGCAACTCTCTTTATAAGCCCAGCGATTCAAGTATTTTCATTCACGACAGCTTCTTTTTTAAGAAAATCTGTTAGCACTTGCTTTCTTGCGAGGTGGATTTGCTATGCTCGCTCCG
>CANETR010000306.1 GCA_947441325.1 Saprospiraceae bacterium | reverse complement strand
GTTTTTGCAGGCGATTGGTACAATTCTGGACATTGGACCACTAATCCTACGAATCTTGTAGGCGACAGTCTTTGTGTACCAAGCTTATATGATGATGTTGTTTTCGATAGCCTTTCTTTTTCTGCAGTTAGTAACAATTGTACTGTGTCTTCGATAGCGTATTGTCGCGATATACTTGTTTCGGGCGCTGTGCGTTTAACAATAGGAAACTCGAGTCTATTTTGTCGTCATCTACGCTTTACCCATTCAGCTGCCCGTTGGGACGGCACTTTAGGGAATGATGTATCACCATCTAAAATATACATAAGTGGCGATTTGATTTTGGCTACAAATATGACAGCTTTGTTTTATCGGGGCGATATCCATATGATTGGCAGTGGTGATATTAGAAGCAATGGTTCGAGATTACAAGCAAGGTCATTAATTTTTAACAAAATTGGCGGGACATGGAATTTGAGAGATGCCTTATACCTGGACAATGACTGGGCTGGAACTAACACAGTAAATCGAAGAGCCGGTGAAATGAGATTATTAGCTGGGACATTAAATAGCAATAATTTTAATATCACTATAAGTTCTTATTTTAATTCGGGCAATATTGCTTCAGTAAGAGCGCTGAACTTAGGCAGCTCTATATTCACGCACAGAGCTACTGCTTGGTATTACTTTAATGTGAGTACATTGCTTTGGAATGTAAACGCAACAAATTTTACTTTTACAGCTAATCCAAACGCTGAAATTATTTTTATGCCATCAACTACCTTCAATTCAAATCTTGTCAATACGCGTCTTGATTTTTTTATGGGTAATGGGATAAATTATCCAAAAGTAAGCATATCAGACACCGATCAAGCTGTGAGTATCTATGGTGCTTCAAACTATAATTATTTGCAATTGGAAGCTAATGCATATGTTGATGCTAATAATACCATGGACAGTATTCGTCTTGAAGGAGGATTTTTCTACCGTTTCAAAAATGGGAGTATTCAAACTTTGCGAGCCCCACATGGGCATGTGATTTCTAATGGTACAAGTTCCGATTTTGTAAATATCGAGAGTTCTACTCCGGGTAGTAACTTCCGTTTGCACAAATCTTTTGGTCCAGCATTTTGTATTGATTTTGTAAAAGTAAAAGATTGTGTAGGGACTAAGGAAACCAATATGGCTTTGATTCCGACAAGCCCTGTAAACTATCAGACAATTCAACCATTTTTAGAATTTCAAACCGGTGTGAATTCCGATAATATAGGAGGAACAGCAACAGGAATATGGGCATTTAGTCTGCCAGCTTTGGTCACGCCTCAGTTTGTGGGATCAAATTTTATACAACCATGCGGAATTTCATTGCAGCAATCGTTTACGATTCCGGTAACTGGCACAGGCCCTTATATGGTCAACTATAGCTGGGTAAGTGGTCCTTTGAATGGAACGGGTGTGATAACATCTCCCGATAATGATAATAATAGTAATACGCCAATGCTCGTAACAATTCCTATCAATACAACGAATCCAAGCATTACATATACTTTTAATATTACAACTTTCCGTTGTGGTGAAGAAACAACACCTTTGCCTCGAACTGCTGTTGTAACACAAAATTCCCCGGCCGTTTTGACACAAACACCTCAAACTGCGGCATGTGATTTTAATAATAGTTCTGCCTGGTTGACTCTTCTTGGGAATAGTGATGCTCGACCAGTAGTATCAATTCAAGACTCTACTGGGCTTAGTGATTTTAATGCCCTTGGGGCACTCACAACTCAAATTTATTTCGATCCAACCGTTCAACAAGTAAATATTGGGGGTGTTATGTATCCATATTTACAACGTCATTGGCATATTCAACCAACCAGTAATGGTGCAGCAAGAGTTCGCTTGTATTTCACTCAGGCTGAACTGAATGCACTCATTGCAGGGTCTACAACTTTTGGGGTTTTTAGTGGGGCAGCCCAATTGCAGGTGGTTCGCTATGCTAGTGGAACTATTGGAGTTGGACCGGAACAAATTATCCCTCATACAATCATTCCTCTTACGGGTTCTGCTGCTGCCCCTTTTAGTAGCACAGCTAATGTTTATGCCTTTGAGTTTTTTGTGCCTTCATTTTCTCATTTTATCATTACGCCAACTCAAAGTGTGTTATTAGATTTTAATCTTCTTTCCTTTACTGCCGAAAAACAAGGCAGCCGCGAAGTATTACTTAATTGGAAAGTAGAAAAGTCAATTGATACTGATTTATATCAGGTTGAGCGTAGTAGCGATGGTATAAATGGTATTGTTATTGGTGAAATCAATTCTAATCATTTGGCAACTGAAGATAATTACAGTTTTGTTGATTTACAAGCAAAAGACGGCTTGAATTATTATCGCTTGAGAGCAATTGAAAGCAATGACAATGATAATTTGTCTGATTGGAGAGTAGTAGAAATTGGGAATAGCCCTTCGGTCAGAATATTGCCAAATCCTGCTACAGATAATCTTACAATAGAAATAAATGCACCATCAGGTATCGAACTTCGTTTGTTTAACCAATTGGGGCAATTAGTTAAAACAGATTACTTTAATCAAAGCAGTCAGATACATAACTTTAATATAAGTGATTTACCAAGTGGAATTTATACCATTCAAATTTTCCTAGTGGAAAGTGGGGTAGTTAGTATTAAACAATTGGTAAAAGAATAATCCTCTTCTAATTAGGTTCGAAAAATGAGTCAGACTTGTAGAATCTGACTCATTTTTTTTTAGACTCGTTTCTTTAAATCCAAAACTGTCAAATAAGTTCGTTAAATAATTGGTTTTGAAACATTTGCATAGCTTAGTAATCCTGTAAGCCAAGAAGTTAGGCTATATAAATCAACTGTTTGGGGAAAATAACCCTTACCTTCTTATTACCCACACATTCAAGGTCTTGCCAGCATTTATAAGATCTGAGCGTAGGTTATTCCAACTTTTAAGCTGAGCAATAGTGACATTATATTTTTTTGCAATGGAATAGAGCGATTCCCCAGTAGTGATTTTGTGAACATACTTAACACGACCTGCAGTGCTAGATGCAGGCACAGGGGTTGTTTTAGGAATTGTTTTTACTGCTGTTTTTGTGTTAGCTGCCACAGCTGGATTCACTTTAGTATTGGTATTGTTTTGGACTGGGCTCACAACAACCGGCTGAACAACAGTTGCAAGCTTTTTAAGACTGTCTACATTAAAGAAAAACTCTTCGCCTGTCTGGTTTCTGTCAAGCCAGGTCATGGTATTTTTTATGGCTTCGAAAAACAAATCTCCCTTGAGCTGATAGCCTCTGACTGAAAGGTGCACATAATCGGGCTGAGCAATTCCTTCTTTCACCCAATTGTGCATGGTACCCTGTCCGCCCGAAATCCAAAACCAGTCAAAAACGGCACATTTGGTTTCTGCTGCTATACGGTGGATTAGGTCTGAAAAAGGAATACCTGAGCGGCAATTGCGTTTTTTGTAAAAAAGGTCTTGCGAAGAAGTCAAAATAATAGTCGCATTCGGTGCTGCTGCACGCATTTTTGAAATGATTGTTTTGATTTCTTTTTCGAGCTCGGGGCGAATAATATCATCGTAAAGATAATCGTTGGTGCCATAATCGAGCACAATTACATCGGGTTGGAAATAGGGGATATGTTGCCATAGCAGGCCATAATACAACAATGCACAAAAACGCGCCGCACCAATTCCTGCATTGTGATAGATAACCCCATTTTTACTTTCAGACTCGAGACTCATACCGTAAAACTCAAACTCGTTCTCCTCGGGGTTGTTTTTCACAACAGAGATGCTCATTTTACGGTTTTTAATTGCCGGAATTTTTACTGTGATAAATGGCTCGGAATTTTTATCATCAATCGTTACAGCTGTAACATTGCCGTCGATTTCAATATTTATATCGTAACTATTTGCCGATTGTTTGCAGAATATCTTTAGTAAGGTGTAATGTTCAGGCACAT
>CANETR010000305.1 GCA_947441325.1 Saprospiraceae bacterium | reverse complement strand
ATTCTTGAGGGTACTGCCATCATTATTTCGCCTCTTATCGCTTTGATGAAAAATCAGGTGGATTCAATCAGGTCATTTTCAGAGTCTGACAAGACTGCTCATTTTTTGAATTCTTCCCTTTCGCGAGCACAGACAAAAGAGGTAAAACAGGATATCACCGACGGGGATACCAAAATGTTATACATTGCACCAGAGACACTTACTAAGGTTGAAACCCTCGATTTTTTGCATAATATAAATGTATCATTTGTAGCGATTGACGAGGCTCACTGTATCTCAGAATGGGGACATGATTTCAGACCTGAGTATAGAAGAATTCGATCAATGATTGAGAGTCTAAATAAAGAAATTCCAATTATTGCACTCACTGCAACTGCCACTCCGAAAGTTAGGCTTGATATTGTAAAGACCCTTCGCATGGAGGAGCCAAATGAATATGTCTCTTCTTTCAACAGAGATAATCTTTACTATGAAATAAGACCCAAGGGTAAAAGAGAAGATGTATTCAAAAATATCGTTCAGTTTATCAAAAATATGCCCAATAAATCGGGTATTATCTATGTACAAAACCGTAAAACCACCGAGGACATAGCCAAACTTTTACAGGTGAACGATATCATTGCCTCGCCCTATCACGCAGGTTTGGAGGCAAAGGTAAGAAGTGACACGCAAGATGACTTCTTAATGGAAAGAATTCATGTAATTGTTGCTACTATAGCCTTTGGTATGGGCATCGATAAACCAGATGTGCGTTTCGTTATACACTATGACATACCCAAAAGTATTGAAAATTATTATCAGGAAACCGGGCGTGCCGGCAGAGATGGCCTCGAAGGACATTGTATTGCCTATTACTCTCACAAAGACATTCAGAAATTAGAAAAGTTCCTTCGTGATAAACCAGTTTCTGAACGTGAAATGGGTGCTCAACTGCTTTCAGAAATGATTGCATATTCTGAAACTACCGCTTGTCGCAGGCATTTTCTACTTCATTATTTTGGTGAAGAATATGTTGCAACAGAATGTTCTGAAAATAAAATGTGTGATAATTGCCGTTTTCCTAAACAGATAATTGATGTTCAGGAAGAACTACAATTGGTAATTGAAACCATTGATCAATTAAATCAAAGAGCTTTACTGAAAGAAGTTGCCGATGTACTTTTAGGTAACAAATCGCAAACTGTACTCAATTTCAAATATGATAAACTTCCTATTTTTGGGGAGGGAAGGGAAAAAGATGAGCACTTCTGGCATTCTGTAATCAGACAGGCCCTTTTGTATAATTATCTTTATAAAGATATTGAAGATTATGGCATTTTGAAAATTTCGGATGTCGGTCTGAAATTCCTCGATAGTCCCGAGCCATTTAATATTTCCTTGAATCATAATTTTGTTGAAGAACTCCAGGATGACGAGGCAATGGGAGCAACTACCTCAGCCCTTGATCCTACTCTTTATGCAATTCTGAAGGATTTGAGAAAAAGGGTTGCACACAAAAAAAATGTACCTCCTTTTGTAGTTTTCCAAGATCCATCAATCGAAGAGATGGCAACCAGATATCCGCTTAACATTGAAGAAATGAAAAGCATCACTGGTGTCTCTGAAGGTAAGGCCCGAAGATATGGCCCAGAATTTATTGCTGCAATAAATGCTTATGTTGAAGAAAATGAAATTGAAAGACCGGTCGATTTTGTCATAAAATCAGTAGCCAATAAATCAAAAGCCAAGGTAAGCATCATTCAAAACATCGATAAAAAAATTCCTTTCCAAGATATTGCTGAATCTCAAGGCATGCGAATGGATGAGCTTATACACGAGCTCTATATGATTATTGGCTCTGGAACAAAATTAAACATTGCCTATCATATAGAAGATGCCGTTGATGAAGGTGTAATTGATGAAATCGAAGATTATTTCATGAATGCCGAAACGGATGATTTGGACGCGGCATACAAAGAATTGAAAGCTGATGACATTACGATTGAAGAAATCGAATTGGTCAGACTAAAGTTTCTTTCCGATAACGCTAATTAACATAAACTGATAATAAAATAAAGGTCAGCCAATTGAAATTGGCTGACCTTTTATATTTTATGCAAAATTCTAATTGAATCTACTAGGTATGTTCTAAACTATAAAATCCTAATAATCCCAAAGATCATGTTCGAAATTGAAAATTCCGTCTTTGATTTTGTCAGATTCATAAAGGATATCCACACCTGATTTGTAATCTTGAATACGACGATCGTAAACATTTGATTCTTTGATGATGTAGCTAGCGAAAATTCTCGCCTCAAACACATCTTCCCAGCTCATGTGGTTAACATCATTATTTTCATTGAAATAAGGTGTTTTAGCCAAAATTGGGCGCAAATCGGGATAATATGTCCAAAACATTGGACCTGAGTTCAAGAAATTTCCATTATCATCATAGCGATTGATAATTGGTGCAATGCCCAATATGCGAACGCCCAAATCAGATCTTTCTTCATCAAAGAAATATACTTCTTTGATACGGAATTGCTTTACATCATTAGGGTCGAGTTCATTTACAACTACTGTCACAATCTCCTGAAAAGTTTCCGGATCGAATGTAATAACTGTATCAACAGAACTTCCTAAGGTTTGCATTTCCTCAGTTGTTAGTGCTGTTGTGAATTCATCGTTATCAACAGTATATGCTTGAATGTTACCAGATTTGGCAGCCTCTAACAATACATTGATAAAAGGTTTTTTCACATTAGCAAAATGTTGATTTCTTTTTTCACGAACATCAATCAGACGCCAGATACGCTTTTCCCACATGATATCCTTTTCGTGAAGGTGCTCATAGTTGAGAATTTGTTTTTCTGCTGTCATATATCTATCGTAGATATCATCTCTAGGTTTGTTAGGCTTAGGGTTACCCGATTCAGTAACATTGGGATCTTCTTCTTCCTGTGCAACAGTAAAAGAGAAAGGTATTACGCTAAGTAATAACAAAACTAAAATGTTCAGAAATTTGGATGTAGTATTCATCTCTTTTGTTGTTTGAACTATTATAAAATAAGGGAACTATGTATTTTATTTCTTAGGTTGTTCCTTTATTGTGAATAGAAGTTGGTTGATTAAGTATTTAAACGTTGTCCAACCAACTTCTATTGTTTACTTTACAATATATTATTTTACCTGGAAAGCAAGACCATTCAATTGACGGCCTGCAGTATCACCTGGACAACGTCCTTTAACATCGATAAACTGATAGCTTGAACCTGGTTTTGCTTGAGCAACCAAGTTAGCAGATCTTGCATCGAATCTACCACCATTGTTGTTGTTAGAAACAGGGTCTTGACGTGGTGCTGTGTACCAAAGTGTGTAGCTTTGAATCTCGCATTTTGCATCGAAGTCAAAACCTTCCAAAATTGCCATCAAGCCGGTTTGTACTTTCATTTCACCATTTGAAATCTGACCGTCAGTTTTGTTGTTGGTCAACTTAGCAATTGGGTTAGGAATACGTTTTACACGGAAAGGATAAGAACCAATTTGCTGACCTGTTTTTTTGTTAACAACAGTGATGTTACAATATTGATCTTTACCTGTTTGTTGAGTTACCTTAACCATGTACTTGCTACCAGAACCTGAAAGAGATCCTCCACCAGCACCAGTTACAGAAACTGAAACATCGTTTGATGAAATACCAGCAGCTGCAATTGAAATTGGATTATCAACACCAATGTAGAACACGTTCATTTTGTCGGCAGCAACAGTTACAGAAGAAACACCAACTTCGTATTCGAAATCTTTCTTAACTGTTTCAACCTTTCCTGTCATTGGATTTTTAACATTGATAGTTGCAGAATAACGCTGCGTACCAACAGTTGAAGGTCTAGCTGTGTATTTTGCTTTGGCACCATCAATAGCCAAATTAGCACCATTAACATTTACAGAAAATTCTGCTTGGCTTGAGTATGCACCCAATGCGATTTCAGCTTCATAAGTTT
>CANETR010000304.1 GCA_947441325.1 Saprospiraceae bacterium | reverse complement strand
TATTTCAGGGTTTTGCAGCCTCAGGTTATCAGAGAAGCAATGGATATAGTCGTTGTCAGAATCAACGAAGTTACCGGGCTTGAGGATGGAATGATTAAAGACAGTATCATGTCTAAGGTTGGCTGGGATTTAGCATATTTTGGTTTATTAACACTAATTTATGCCCTTCTGATGGGCGTTTTTATGTATTTTATGCGACAGACGATTATCGTCATGTCACGTTTGATTGAAAATGACCTGCGTTCTGAAATTTTTGCGCATTATGAAAAATTACATCTTGCCTTTTACAAAAAGAACAATACCGGCGACATGATGGCGAGGGTTACCGAAGATGTAAGTAAGGTGCGCATGTACATAGGTCCTGCCGTCATGTATGGCATCAACCTGATTTTTATGATGATTATGGTTATTTACGCCATGCTCCAGGTGAATGTTACCCTAACCCTTTATTCATTGATACCACTTCCGATACTTTCTATATCAATATATTATGTCACGAGTGTTATCAACAAAAGAAGTGAGGATATCCAAAAACAACTTTCGGTGATGAACAGCCTGGCACAGGAAGTCTATTCCGGTATCAGGGTTGTTAAATCCTATGTTCAGGAAGAAGCTATGGGTAAATATTTTGCAGAAGAAGCTGAAAAGTATAAGCAAAAATCATTGCGTATGGTTACTGTTGATGCCTGGTTCAGGCCACTAATGGTAATTCTTATTGGGATGAGTACGATTATTACAGTTTATGTTGGTGGTTTACTCATGATAAAAGGACAGATAAGCGCCGGGAATATTGCCGAATTTATAATCTATATCAATATGCTCACCTGGCCTGTAACATCAATTGGTTGGGTGGCCTCTATCATACAACAGTCAGCCGCTTCGCAGAAAAGAATTAACGAGTTTTTGAAAACCAAAGCTGAAATACTGCCCGATAATTCCATTTTGCCAAAAACTATTGAAGGCGATATTGAATTTAAAAATGTTGCCTTTATTTACCCTGATACAGGAATTCAGGCACTGAAAAATCTAAGCTTCAATATTAAAAAAGGAGAAAAACTGGCCATTGTAGGCAGAACGGGTTCTGGTAAAACAACCGTTGCCGATCTCTTACTCAGGATGTATGACATTAGTGATGGTGAAATTTTGATTGATGGTGTTGACATTAAGAAATACAATCTTTCATCACTGCGAGAGCAGACAGGCTACGTGCCACAGGATGTATTTTTATTTTCCGATACAGTGGCTAATAATATAGCTTTTGGCATGTCAATACACGACCAGTCACGTATTGAAGAATTTGCAAAATATGCTGCTGTTTACGAGGATGTTATGGCCTTGTCAGAGGGATTTGAAACACAAATAGGCGAGCGTGGCGTTACCCTTTCGGGTGGGCAAAAACAGCGAATTTCCATAGCAAGGGCACTGATTAAAGATCCCAAAATTATTATATTGGATGATTGCCTTTCGGCAGTTGACACCAAAACCGAAGCTGAGATTAGTGCTGCATTGAAAAAAGTGAGTTCAGATGTCACTACCATTATCATTACACACCGTTTATACAGCAGTATTCATTTCGACAAAATCCTAGTTTTGGAACATGGCGAAATTGCCGCATTTGGAACACATGAAGCCTTAATGGCCAATAAAACTGGCTATTATTATGAATTATATGAAAAGCAACATTTAGAAGAGGCTTAATTTTCTTAACTTTTTTAAACAGCCATGAAATGGATAAGAAATTAGAAAGAAGATCTTTTTTAGGACGACTAACTCTTGGTTTAGGCGGATTATTGGCTCTGCCCTTTGCCGCAGGTGGAAAAAATAAAAATGAACATCAAAAAAATGAAGAAATGGACCCGATAATTACTGTAAGACCACTTGGTTTTCAATGGGACACTGCCGATCCCTTTTTGTTTTGCGTGCATCACGAGGATGATTTTCCCAAAGGAAATGATAAAATGGGCCCTGAGGCTGATTATTTGAAAGGCCGTCACCTTGGCGATGATTTTATTATCAAAGACGGTTTTAGAATGTACCATGGCAAAACGGTACCGGGTTTTCCTGGTCATCCGCACCGCGGCTTCGAAACCATAACAGTTGTAAGAAAAGGATTGGTCGATCATGCCGATTCTATGGGCGCTGCAGGCCGCTATGGCAATGGCGATGTACAATGGATGACTGCCGGCAAAGGCGTTCAACATGCCGAAATGTTTCCCTTGCTAAAGAAAGATGAACCCAATCCTTGTGAGCTTTTTCAAATCTGGCTGAATCTCTCTGCAAAAAACAAAATGGTAGAGCCGCATTTCAAAATGCTGTGGCAGGAAGATATTCCCATTTATAGAAGTAAAGATATAAAAGGAAAATCTATTGAAGTGGAAGTCATTGCAGGCTCACTTGCCGATAAAACAGCTATTGCTCCACCGCCAAATTCATGGGCTGCCGACACCAATAATGCTGTTGCTGTTTGGAACATCACTTTAGAAGCTGGAGCAGAATGGACAATCCCTAAAACAATGCCTGGTATAAATCGAATCATTTATTTTTACATGGGTAATAGTCTCACCGTAGCTGGCAAAGTTGTAAAAAATTATCACATGGTTCAGCTGCAATCAAATGTTGATGTACAGCTGCAAAACAGCGATTCAGAAGCAAGAATTTTAATGCTGCAGGGGCGCCCAATCAATGAACAGGTTATGCAGTACGGGCCATTTGTCATGAATACCAAAGATGAAATAAAACAGGCTTTCGAAGATTACCATGCTACGCAGTTTGGCGGCTGGCCCTGGTCCAAATACGATCAGGTACATCCTCGAGAAAAAGGACGCTTTGCCAAACATGCAGATGGTACAGAAGAAACCAGAAGTTAAAAAATTTCCAAAAGTCCAAATACCAACTACCAGCATACTAAATACCAATTACCAACATACCAAAAGTACTAATTTCCTAAAGTCCAATTACCAACTACCAGCATACCAACTACCAAGTAACCAACTGACAAGTAAGCATAAGTTTCCAACTACCAACTACCAACTACCAACTACCAACTACCAACTACCAACTACCAACTACCAACTACCAACTACCAACTACCAACTACCAACATACCAACTACCAACATACCAACTACCATGAACAGAAAAAATTCAGAAACACTATACAGCGAAGCAAAAAATTATTTTCCGGGGGGAGTAAGTTCACCCGTTCGAGCATTTAAATCAGTTGGCGGAACGCCATTATTTATAAAGAAAGGAGATGGAGCCTATGTATGGGACGAAGATGATAATCGATTTGTAGACTTCTGCTGCTCCTGGGGCCCACTTATCTTGGGACATAACAATACTGGAATCAGAGAAGCGATTATCGAAGCAGTGCACAATGGAACCTCATTTGGCACGCCAACCCGTTTCGAAAACAGATTGGGTAAACTGCTCATAGAAAACAATCGCTTCATTGAGAGAATGCGATTTGTGAGCTCAGGTACAGAGGCCGTGATGTCTGCCATTCGTTTGGCAAGAGGCTACACTGGTAAAAGCAAGATTCTCAAGTTCGAAGGTTGTTATCACGGACATGTAGATTCCCTGCTTGTAAAAGCTGGCTCGGGACTAGTCACCTTTGGCGTATCTACCAGTGCCGGAATTCCCGAAGCCTTCGCCAAAGAGACCCTGGTATTGCCGCTCAATGACCTCGATGCGGTGGAGAAATTGATGCAGGAAACAACTGATTTGGCCTGTGTTATCATCGAACCGGTTCCTGCAAATAACGGACTACTATTGCAAACAAAAGCATATCTTGAAGGATTGAGGGCGCTTTGCACCAAATACAATGTGTTGCTTGTTTTTGACGAAGTTATCTCCGGATTCCGTGTGGGCTTTGAAGGGGCTGCCGGATACTACAATATACAGCCCGATATTGTTACCTATGGTAAAATCATCGGCGGTGGTATGCCTGTAGGTGCCTATGCTGCCAGCAAGGAACTCATGAGCTGTG
>CANETR010000303.1 GCA_947441325.1 Saprospiraceae bacterium | reverse complement strand
GAGAAGGTATTTATGCATATTTTTTTGTGTATCAGGTATCAAGTATCAAGTATCAAGTATCAGGTATCAGGTATCAGGTATCAAGATTTTTTTACTAGACTTGAGACTATTAGACGCTAGACTAGGAGACTTTTTTACTAGACTTGAGAATATTAGACTTTAGACATTGAATAGCCATCAGATTACTGTCATTTTTAAATTGCCATCCCAAGTTTGAAGAAAGTGACAACATTTTCAAATTTTCAAATCAACTAATTTTCAAATTATATACATCTTTAAATCTTTCATCTTTCCTCTTTCATCTGACCAACTTCATCTCTTTCAATAAATGTCCCGCCTCCCCATATTTTTCAATTACCCAAAGTACATAACGGGCATCGACCACAATATTGCGGCAACGCGAAGGGTCGAAAACAAAATCACTCATCGTACTTTCCCAGCTACGGTCGAAATTTATACCAAGCAGATTTCCTTTTGCATCAATTACGGGTGAACCCGAATTACCCCCAGTAGTGTGGTTCGAAGCGGTAAAACAGACCCAAAGTTTGCCATCCTGCGCATAAGTGCCGTAATCTTTCTTATTGTATAAATCGATAAAACGCTGTGTGAGTTCAAAATCAGGATTTGCCGGATCGTACTTCTGCATGATACCATCAATCGTAGTAAAATGTTTGTAAGTCATGCCATCGTGTGGTGCAGAGCCCTCAATTTTACCATAAGCAATGCGCAGGGTTGAATTAGCATCTGCCCAATTTTTCTTTTTGGGAAACATAGTTAGCAAACCTTCCACATATAGCTGTAACAGACGGTTTTCTTCAGATGCAAACTCCGATGAACCTTGAGCGAATGATGCAGCATAGCCATTGTAAATCTCATTGGCATAAATAAGTGCCGGATCTTTTTTAAGTAGTTCAACTGCCTCAGGATTCAAATTAGATAGGGTGTTTTTCAATTTCTCAGGCTGCAGCATCAGGGAGTTTTTGAAAATATTTTCTCCATTTTTCTCCCAATTTTCACTGAAACCTGCTGGAAGCATTTTAGGCTCACAATATTTTATGTAGAGCGGAGTTGTTACTTTCATGATTTTGAAATCGAGAGCGGCATCGTAATCTTTGAAAAAGCCTTCAGCCATTTCTTTCAGCTTGTTGATTTCGTCGTTCAGTTTTTGTTCCTTTTCCAACTTGTCGTAATTATTCAATAGAGCGTTGAAACCGAAACAGAAATTGATAAATTCGGGGCCATAGTAAAAATATTCGGTGAACATCGCTCGGCCGAATTCAAATTTAGAGCCATTTTTAGTCAGTTGATTCATGTCATTGATGACATTACCATATCTGGCTTTCCATTGAGGGTCTGAGCCGCTTTTTGCAATGTATTCTGCTTCCCATTGTTGTTTTTTTGCTACAGCATTCAATGCCTTTAAACCGCCGATCTGACCAATCCATTTTTTCCAGGCATTGGCAATACTGGCCTGTTTTGCAGAGTATTTGATGCGAACGATATCATTATCATTCATTGCTGGCTTCATCTGGTCCATGGTGGCCGTGCGCATGGCAATTCTAGCTGGACGTTCAATTTCCTGATAAAATTTGATTTTTTCTGAACAATAGTGCTGGTCGGTTCTTCCGGGGAATCCGTACACCATGGTAAAATCACCTTCTTTTCTGGGTTTTACACTGATGGGCAGAAAATGTGCAGGTTTGAATGGCTGGTTTACCTTATCATAAGCCGCTGATTTATTTTCCTTGTTGGCATAAATTCTGAAAACTGAAAAATCACCTGTGTGACGTGGCCAAACCCAGTTGTCGGTATCGCCTCCGAATTTTCCGATGGCATTGGGCGGAGTGCCCACCAATCTGATATCGTTAAAATCTTCGGTCACCAGCATAAAATACTGGTTGTTATTGTTAAAGGGTTTGATTTTTGCTTTGATGTTGCCGGTTACAGCTGTTTTTTTCTCAATTTCAGCGATATTTTTTTTGATAAGGGCATTTCTTTCAGCAAGAGCCATTTCGGTTTTTACGCCCGCAAGAACCTCTTTGCTTACTTCACGGATTTCCTTTACGAAGGTTACAAACATCCAGGGGCAGGCCAATTCTTCCGACTTATTTTTTGCCCAAAAACCGTTTTTGAGATAATCTTTCTCTATCGAAGAAAGTTTTTGAATGGCATCGTAGCCACAGTGATGATTGGTAAGCAGCAAGCCTTCCGCTGAGACTATCTCGGCAGTACAGCCTCCATCGAACTGAACAATGGCATCTTTCAGGCTCGATTTATTTGTGGCATAAATATCCTCGGCTTTGAGTTTCAGGCCGTTGGTCTTCATGTCTGAGTAAAACATATTAATGAGCGAAGGTATCCACATGCCCTCGGTAGCTCTTGCCGAAATTGCCGTTATCAGAAAGGCAATTGTCAAAAACATTGATTTTTTCATAAAATTGAATGTTGTTTTAAATGTTCCGCAAAATAGTAAAAAGCTATAATTTTGATAAATGTTGAATGATAAATATGCTTTGTTTTTTATTAAGCACACAAACAAAAATAATAATACATTTCTCTCGAAAGCCACTTCAAAAATAATGACTTTGAAATCTTTTCATTGAAATGATTTGCAAATCTGTTTTTCTGAAGGAAAAAATCAGTATCGAAGATTCGTGTAAATCAGTATTTGCAGTTAGATCTGTGTTTTTTAAGAGAATTTCGAAACACGGATTTAGAATAGGATAATACTGAAACACACAGATTTTGATGCTCAAAATACGGATATTTTACTTCGTAAAATGCGGATTATTCACTCAAAAAGTAAAAATTTGATATATAAAATATATCATTATTTATGCTGGATTATCTAAATGAGAACCTTAACGGACCAAATCTGTTTGGATTTTGTTCAAATTAATATCATTCCTCATTGAATTCGTATTTACTTTACATACTTCAGACAATTTATGAAAATTATATTCCAAATCTTTCTCCTCCTACTTGTTACCACTATGCTGAATGCTCAAAAAACTGCCGAGCAAATTGTTCAGGCAAATCTCGATGCTTATAATAATCTTGATATCGAACAGTTTATGTCATACATCAGCGAGGATATCGAAGTATATGAGTTTGACAGCAAAAAGCTGAGCATAAAAGGAGCAGAAGCCTGCCGAAATGTTTACACTGAACTCTTTGAACTATCGCCCAAGCTGCATTCTACCATTTTGAAAAGGATCGTTTTCGATAACAAGGTGATTGACCATGAGTACATAGTAGGCCGCAGAGGGTCCGATACAGCAATTGAGCTGGTACTGATTTATGAAGTCATGGATGAAAAAATCTTTAGAATCTCGGTAATGCGCAAATAAAGTTGAAACAAGACCCGAAATGTTGTATTTTTGCCTAAAATTTTCAGCATGGTAAAAATTGGTGATCTTTCACTCGGCGAATTTCCTTTGTTGTTGGCTCCAATGGAGGATGTCAGCGACCCGCCCTTTCGTTTTCTTTGTAAAGAGAACGGATGTGATATGATGTACACCGAGTTTATTTCATCGGAAGGCCTGATTCGCGATGCCATCAAGAGCCGTAAAAAACTGGATATTTTTGAGGTGGAAAGGCCCATAGGTATTCAGATATTCGGTGGAGATGAAGACGCAATGGCCATGTCTTCCAAAATTGTTTCAACGGTTAATCCCAATGTGGTGGATATTAACTTTGGCTGCCCCGTTAAAAAAGTAGTCTGTAAAGGAGCAGGAGCGGGGGTGCTTAAAGATGTCGACGTGATGATTCGTTTGACCAAAGCCGTTATCGACAGTACAAATCTGCCCGTAACCGTAAAAACCCGTTTAGGCTGGGATGACAATTCTATCAACATAGATGAGGTGGCCGAGCGTTTGCAAGACATTGGCGTAGCAGCGCTGAGTATTCATGCCCGCACCCGTGCCCAGATGTATAAGGGACATTCAGACTGGTCGCATATTGCCCGCGTGAAGGAAAATCCAAGAATTTCTATGCCGATTTTTG
>CANETR010000302.1 GCA_947441325.1 Saprospiraceae bacterium | reverse complement strand
TGGGTTATTACCACAAAGGAAATGAATCGCATGTAAAAATGGCCATCGATGCAGCCTTGTATGCGCGTGAGGCCTGGGAAAATACCTCTTGGGAACACAGAGCTGCAGTATTTCTTAAAGCTGCCGAGCTGCTTGCAGGTCCTTACCGTCAGAAGCTGAATGCAGCTACCATGTTGGGCCAGTCGAAAAATGCTTATCAGGCCGAAATTGACGCTGCCTGCGAATTGATCGACTTTTTCAGGTACAATGCCTACTATATGCAGCAGATTTATCAAGATCAGCCAATTTCTTCTCCAACTGTTTGGAATAGAATGGAATATCGCGGTCTCGAAGGATTTGTACTTGCCATAACACCTTTTAACTTTACCTCTATCTGTGCCAACCTTTGTTCAGCACCTGCTCAAATGGGCAATGTGATTGTATGGAAACCGGCCAATACACAAGTATATTCTGCCAAAGTCATCATGGACCTCTTCAAAGAGTCCGGACTGCCCGATGGTGTTATCAATCTGGTTTTTGCCGAAGGCGCCGTAATTGGAAATACTTGTTTTGCTCATCCCGAATTTGCAGGTCTGCACTTTACAGGTAGCACCTCCACTTTCCAACGCATGTGGAGAACAATCGCCGAAAACATGCCTAATTACCGATATTATCCACGCATTGTAGGCGAAACCGGTGGCAAAGACTATGTAGTTGCCTATCCCGATGCCCATGCAAAGGCTGTAGCTGTAGCGCTTTCGCGCGGAGCTTTTGAATATCAGGGGCAAAAATGCTCGGCTGCATCTAGAGCTTATATTCCTTCTAGCCTATGGCCTGATGTTAAAAAATATCTTTTGGAAGACCTCGCCGATATGAAAATGGGCAATCCTGAAGATTTTACCAATTTTGTCAATGCCGTAATCGATGAAAAGGCTTTCGATAGCATCGTGAAATATATCGATGGCGCTAAAAATGCCAGCGGCACACAAATCATAGCTGGTGGAAATTATAGCAAAACTGAGGGCTATTTCATAGAACCTACAGTCATTCAAGTCGAAAGTCCATATTACCTGACCATGTGCGAGGAAATCTTCGGTCCGGTGCTGACTATCCACGTTTTTGAAGATGAAAAATTCTGGGAAACGATGGACGCTTTAGACAAAGCATCGCCTTATGCACTCACCGGAGCTATTTTTGCTCAGGATCGCCAGGTCATCGAAACCTTGGCCAACAGACTCCGCCACACTGCCGGAAATTTCTACATCAACGATAAACCTACGGGTGCTGTGGTTGGTCAACAGCCTTTTGGCGGTGGCCGCGCATCGGGCACCAATGACAAGGCCGGTTCTTACCTCAACCTTATCCGCTGGACTTCGCCACGCGCCATCAAAGAAAATTTCCTACCTCCAACCGATTACAGATATCCGTTTTTGGAGGAAGCATAAACTTTCAATTTGAAAATTTAAAAATTTGAAAATTTGAAAATTTGAAATCAGGATTTAAACTTTCTAAAATCCGAGTATTATAAACAGAAGCCCTGCTATAAGCGGGGCTTCTATTTTGGTAGTCCATTGTTAAATAAATTAATTCACAAAAAGATAAATTGTGGGAATCATATTAAAAACTATATTTGTCTCATAATTTTTTTTTAAATGATTGGAACTCATTATTCTCAGATCGCCAAGTACCTCATATGCAAGCAAAAAATACAGAAATTTTCTATTATCTTGGCTCATCAGGCCTAAGGGGAGATGATGAGTTTAAACAAGAATTAGCTGAATCTTTCGAAAACTTTGATTTTTCAAGTAATCCTGAAACCTTTAACAAGACTTTAGATCATAATTTTGGAGCAATAATAAATAGAGGTGTGGTTTCAGAATGTGGCCATTTCGTTTTTTTTAAGCATTATAATCAACATGGTATGTCAGCAGGAAGAATTATATTGAGTATATATAAAAATGTTTTAATACCTGAGCTTAAAGAAAAATATCGGGAAATTTATAAAAAAATCATTTGAGAAAAGCCCTGCTTTTGTTCTGCCCCCAAAAAGTTAGACACTATTTGGGGGCATTTTTATGGAAAGTAAATCAAATAATATTTGATTTAATCCATTAGAACAGCTTTTACATTTACTAAAAGTTTGTGATTTTTTGAAAGTTACAGGAATTTAATTTTACTAAAGATGCTCTAAGCTAATGTGTAGAAATTTTCAGCTCAGTTTTTAAGAAGGTACAACTATAATAAAACATTAAACTACTTTTAAAATCTTAAATATAAACGCAATAACCTATATTTACATCTGTAATTTTAAGGTCCCCAAGCATTTTGTTAGTCACACATTCCATAGAAAATATTTTATTAACTATTTCAAAGAATCAAAAATGATAACTGTTATTCAAGGAGATATCACCCAAATCCATGTTGATGCAATTGTAAATGCCGCTAACAAATCTCTTTTGGGTGGCGGTGGAGTTGATGGTGCAATTCACAGGGTTGGCGGAAAAGAAATACTGGAAGATTGCTTAAAAATAAGGGAGAAACAAGGTGGCTGCGATGTTGGCGAGGCTGTAATTACATGTGCAGGCAAGCTTCCCGCAAAGTTTGTCATACATACAGTAGGCCCCATTTGGCAAGATGGCAATCATCAAGAAGATGAACTACTCAGTAATGCTTATAAAAATAGCTTAAAACTTGCCCTTGAAAATAATATTCAAAGCATTGCTTTCCCCAATATTAGTACAGGTGTTTATCATTTTCCTAAGGAAAGCGCAGCACAAATTGCTATCAAAACTGTTAGTGATTTTTTAAAACAGCAATCTGTTATTACTGAAGTTATTTTTGTGTGTTTTGATCAGGAAAATTATGAAATAATGTTTAGACAAATAAACAATAATAGTGCTGAATAAAACTTGAAATGCTTTATTGAATGATCGGCTTATTTAAAAAACAGAAAAAGATCCATCCTGCCCTAAAAATTAAAAAAGGGTTATTCGCATAGAACAACCCTTTTAAAAACATATAAATTATAGACTTTTAGCCTTTCTTCTGCTGAAGTTTACTTTTATCCGCACACTTAATACTACAGCCAAAGGCTTTGGTCACTGCCGGGTCCGGAGTTTTACCTGCAAGCAGGGCATCAATTGCATCGGCAATGTATTTTTTCTTGACCTCTTTTTCTTCCTTGTTATCATCAAATGCGCCCTTATAAGCCAATTTCAGGCCTGCGGCAGATTTTTGAACAATGAAACAGTCGGGCGTTTTGGTAGCACCAAATTTTGGAAAAATATTTTGCCCCTCATCGAAAAGGTAAGGAAACTTAAACTTTTTTTCCTTTGCTCTTTGTTGCATCAGTTCATAACTGTCATCTTTGGCAGCTTCTAAGCTTGGATCATTTGGATTGATAGCAATCACCTGATAACCTTTTTTCTTGTAGGCCTTGTCGAGTGCAATAATACGATCCTCATAAGCAATTGAAAAGGGACAATGGTTGCAGGTAAAGATGAGCACAAAACCTTTGGCATTTTTATTATCGGCCATAGAAAGCATTTTGCCATCAATGTTTTTTAGTTTAAAATCTTCAACCAAGTCACCTATTTCATAGGCATTTTGATTTGAACTACTGGCCTGCGCAGAGGCTGAAATGCCTGATATGGCAATTAAAATTGCAGTTAATAATAGATAAGTGTTTTTCATTTTTAATAAGTTTAGATATTAAGGTATAAATTCTTTGATTGCATTTTCAAGATCCGCTGTGCTTTCAAAATTCTGTTCCAAAAACATCCTTTTTTCGCTGTTATAGATAAGCGTTGCTGGAATTGCCCCCGACCAGTTTGTATCAATTTTTCCCATCCAGCTGTTTACATTTTTTTGATCCAACACAATTACTTTATTTTTAATCTTACGTGTTTCAACAAAGGGCAAGAGTTTTTTCTCCAGATTTTTTAAAAAATCGAGACTGACATAGATAAATTTAACATTTTTGCTGGAATATTGTTGCTCCAGCTCAAAGAAATAAGGCAGTTCTGCAAC
>CANETR010000301.1 GCA_947441325.1 Saprospiraceae bacterium | reverse complement strand
TATTGCAGGCTATTTTTCGGCTTATGATATCAGTAATAAAACAAGCCCTCAGCTAATTAACATTCAAAGTACAGGTTTTAATTTTACACACAATGTATGGCTGTCCGATAATAGCAATTATCTTTTCAGTACCGATGAGCGTGCAGGAGCCTTTGTTGAATCCTACGATGTAAGCGATCTTACAGACATCAAACTTTTGGACCAATGGAAAGTGCCTGCAGATAATTTGCCTATTCCGCACAATGTACATGTAATCAATGATTATGTTATTTCCTCCTATTATACAGAAGGAATAGTTGTTTTAGATGGCAAACATCCCGATAATTTAGTGCTCACAAATCAGTACGATACCTACCTGCCTTATGGAAATGGCTTTTTAGGTTGCTGGGGAGTATATCCTTATTTCAATTCAGGAATTATCGTTGCATCCGATATCAATACTGGTTTGCACGTAATTCAGCCCAATTATTTGCGTGCCTGCAGGATTGAGGGCATCGTCAGCAATAGTGCCGACGGAAATCCAATATTCGATGTTTTAGTCGATATTGTCGCAAATCCTATCTCCGACAACACCTTACTTGATGGTTCTTACAAAACTGGCATTCACACTGCCGGTAACTATCAGGTAAGATTCCGAAAAGAAGGCTTTGTCCCGGAAACTTTCAATGTGAATTTTGTACACGATAGTATTATCCGTTTGAATGTTTCTTTAACTCCGGCCATTCCATTTTCAGTTTCAGGTAATGTTTTAGAAGTTTCCAATCCTGCACAAGGGGTGAGTGCTGCAAAAGTTAAATTTTTACATTCTGCCAATTTTTATGAGATTGATACCTTTTGTGATAATATAGGGGCATATAGCTTAATCGCTCAGGAAGAGGAATATTATCTGATTGCTGGAAAATGGGGCTATATGACCGATGACTCACTTATTTATAGTAATAGTGCAACAGCTCCCGATATCAGCATAGATTCTGCAATTTACGACGATTTTGTGTTTGACTTTGGATGGAACTTGGGCGGAAACATTAGCACGGGAGCCTGGGAAAGGGTAGTGCCTGGTACGCAGTATCAGTGGTCGGGAATGATGCCAAATAGCGATATTCAGAATGATTTTGGCTCTTATTGTTATATCACAGGAAATGCTGATAGCCGTTCCGATTCAGGTATCACAGAAATCAGTTCTCCACTTTTCGATGCTACAAAGTATAACGATCCGCATATGAGCTTTTATTATTGGCTCACTTGTTTCGATAGTACTTATGTCAGTATAAGCGATTCACTCACTGTAGTACTTAGCAATGGCTCAACTTCATCAGTTGTAGCCTCTTATCGAAACGGTTTATATAACTGGTCAGACCTTAAAGTCTACCGTTTGGCAGATTTTCTGCCACTTTCCGATCAAATGTCGGTGAGTTTCAAGCTTTACAATAGCAATGCAAGAAATTATACAGAAGCTGCTATCGACCGATTCAGAGTTGATGAATATGAGGTTTTGACAAATGTTGACATAATTACAGAAAAGGATGAACCTAAATTTATCGTTTTCCCTAATCCTTTTAATGAATCATTTGTTTTAAAGTTTGATAATCTAACAGAATCAGCAAATATAAAAGTCTTTGATATTAACGGAAGATTAATTGAATCAATAGAAAGCACAGAACAAACTGATCAAATTAACTTGGGAGAAAGCTGGAATCCAGGAATTTATTTCGTCTCTCTAAATGGAAAAACAATCAAAATCGTCAAAACCAAATAATTATATAAACCACTATTTATGAGAATTTTAAACTTTGTTTTGTTAATGATCTTTGCGGTAAATGCTGCAATCTCGCAAACGAATTATGGAATGACTTCTGCTGGTGTACTTCCTTACAACCAAGATTTGAGTAGTCTTTGGGGCTGGAGAGCAGCGAATGGAACAGAATACGCTATTGTAGGAACCACAACAGGTACTTCATTGGTAAGTTTGGCAAATCCTGCCAATCCTGTTCAGGTTCAGTTCATTCCAGGGTCAAATACGATGTGGCGTGAGGTTAAAACTTTTGGCAACTATGGATATGTTGGTTGTGATAATTGTAGTGAAGGCTTATTGATAATCGACCTGTCAACTCTTCCGGGAACTGTTAACTATTCTTATTATAAACCACGTTTAACAGTCAATGGTGTTTCTGATACGCTACGTTCTATTCATACTTTATATGTCGAGGATAGTATTTTATACCTTTTAGGTACAAATATTAACGAAGGAGAACCAATTATCTTTGGCCTTAATAATCCTTTAGCACCTAATAAAATTGGTCATTTACCTGCAACCTACGCCCACGATGCATTTGTAAGAGGTGACACTATATGGTGTGCTAACATTTACGATGGCGACTTTACGGTGTATGACATTACAAATAAAGCAAATCCAATTTATCTTGGAAGGCAGACTACCCCTAATAATTTCACCCACAATCTTTGGATTTCTGGTGATGGCAATACTATTTTTTCTACCGATGAAAGAGCCAATGCCTTTGTTGCTGCTTACGATGTAAGTAACACGTCAAATATCGTTGAACTCGACCGCTGGCAGACTTTCGAAACGAGGGGTACAGGTGTGATTCCACACAATGCCCATGTCAAAAATGACTTTGTAGTTGTTTCTTATTATACCGATGGTGTCGTTATCCTCGACGGTAGCCGCCCACAAAATCTGGTAGAAGTAGCCCGATACGATACCTATTTACAAAACAATGTCGGTTTCTTTGGTTGCTGGGGAGTTTATCCTTATTTTCAATCAGGTTTAATTGCAGCATCTGACATCAATACAGGTTTACATATTTTACAACCAAATTACCAAAGAGCCTGCTGGCTCGAGGGTAATGTAACCGACTCTGTTACTGGCGCTGCCTTATCTAATGTTCGCATCACAATCAGTACAACCCCTGTTTTTGAAGATTCAAGACTGAATGGCGATTACAAAACAGGTTACGGTGTTGCAGGAACTTACAATGTCAGCTATTCAAAAGCTGGTTATTATACCAAAACCTTGTCGGTAGCACTTCAAAATGGTGTACTAACAATCAGAGATGTAGAATTAGTGCCAATGGTAGCATTTTCATTTACTGGACAAGTTGTAGATGCGGATAATGCCAATGCTCAGATTCCAAGTGCTAAAGTAATTATAGAAAGTCCTACCTACAATTATACTGCAACTACAGATGCTTCAGGTAATTTTACCATACCTTCCATGTTTGTTGATAATTACAGTATTTATGCAGGAAAATGGGGCTACAAAACTGTACTTGTTAATCAAAATATTGCGATGAATACTCCATCACCACAAATTCCACTTAACAGAGGTTATCGTGATGAATTTGCACTTGATTTAGGTTGGACGGTAAGCGGTAATGCAAGCACAGGTGATTGGGAAAGAGCAGTTTCCGAAGAAATTTTATTTAACAATCAAGCTGCTACACCCGATGAAGATTTTGTTGGCGATATTGGGACCAAATGTTATCTCACAGGAGCAAACAATGCGGGTTCGTTATCGGCCGATGATGTAGACAATGGCAATACTTTGTTGAGGTCACCAATTTTTGATCTGACTTCCTATATTGACCCCTATGTAAGTTTTAAATCTTATTTTGTCAACGTACAGGGTAGCGGAACTCCAAACGATTCTTTGATTTTCCGAATTTCAAATGGAACCAATACAGCAACGCTTCGTTTTTATAACAGTACTGTTTATGGCTGGAGATCAGATAATTTTAGAGTTGCAGATTTTGTTACACCTACTGCCAATATGCGTTTTGAGGTAGAAACTGCAGACCGTACGCCTGGACATATAGTTGAAGCAGCATTCGATCTTTTCGAAGTGGTAGATAGTGGAGCAACTTCAATTCAACATTTCACTACAGAAACTGAAGGAATTAAGGTTTATCCAAATCCATTTAAAAGTGATTTTTCTGTAGAAATTCTTTCCAATGAACTTTTAGGTCAGCAGCTTCAGGTATTCGATTTAAAT
>CANETR010000300.1 GCA_947441325.1 Saprospiraceae bacterium | reverse complement strand
TTCCTTTTTAGGCAGCACAAGTGTGTGTCCTTTCTCAAGTGGTAAAATATCTAAAAATGCTAAAAATTCATCATCTTCAGCTATTTTATAGCAAGGTATTTCTCCTTCGATAATCTTTGAAAAAATACTTGGCATAACTATTAGAGATTAATGCTAATGTCGATAATTTCCAATTGTATACTCCCGCCGGGCGTTTCAATATTGACTACATCACCCTTAGTTTTACCTAAAAGTCCTTGTCCGATTGGAGAATTTACTGATATTTTACCTGCTTTTAAATCTGCTTCTGTTTCAGATACCAAGGTATAAGCGAGGTCTTTCTTTGTTTTTAAATTCTTAAGTTTTACAGTTGTTAGTATAACAACCTTTGAACTATCTAGATCAGCTTCATTTACAACCCTTGCACTGGCCAAAACCTCTTCCATTTGCTTAATCTTAAGCTCCAATAAACCTTGGGCTTCTTTTGCAGCATCATATTCTGCATTTTCAGAGAGATCTCCTTTTTCGCGTGCTTCTGCAATCTGACTGGCGACTTTTTGGCGTTCAACGGTTTTTAAGTCATCTAGTTCAGATTTGAGTTTCTCATACCCTTCTCTGGTCATGTAGGATATTTTATTCGCCATTTTATTAAAAATTTTAAAAAATAATAAAAATAAGACAAAAAATAAAGGTCGTTCCGCTCAATTGAGCCGGACGGCCTGTAGAAAGATGATCATTATAAATGCTTATGCAGTTTAATAATGAAAGAACGTTCCACTCGTGCAGAGCGGAACGTCCTTTTCCAATCTTTATAATACAAAGATATGATTTTCTTTTTAAAATATCAAGTATTAGATGTTCATTTTTAATCCGATGGAATGGGTGCCACGGAATACTCTAGTGTACTCGTATGCATAGTCAAAACCAATGCGTTGAGCAGAACCTTTTCTGAATGGAACTTCTACAGTAACACCTGCTGTAAGTCCTCCGCTTGCTGTAGTAGAATTTTGTGCATCGAACATTTGGTTTTCATATTTGAAGCCCATACGTGCCATAAACATTTCGCGGAAACCATATTCAAAACCAAGACCCATTTGATCTCTAGAGAATGAATTTGCAGTAAAGTTACCTAATACTGTTAGACGGTTAGTTTTCTCAGAGAACAAGAAGTCATAAGAAAGACCAATATGCAATAGTGATGGTAACTCAAAACCTGCCGGACGTCCATCTACATTCAAAGCTGTATTGCCGTTTGGCGCAATTCCGGTAAAGGTCATACCGTCACCTCTGAATTTCATTTTAGTACCGAAATTTCTGAGAGCAATACCAAATTTTACCTGACGATCGGCACCTGTTACGTATTGAACACCAGCGTCGAAAGCTACTCCAGTTGCAGATGCATTGGCAATTGATTCATTGACAACACGCATGGCAAAACCAACGGCAACTTTTTCAAGTTTAGTCTTCTGGTCACGGAATACATAGCTGTAAGCCAAACCGATATTGAAGAAAGATGGTTTAAAATTAGCAAATCCTTCTGGTTGGTTTACAGTAGTAAGTGGAATATCGCCAAAACCAACTGACATGATACTAAGCCCAATTGCACCATTTTCTCCGATGCGTTGTGCTAAACCTGCTGCGTTGAGACTTAATCCAGTTCCTACTAGATATTGCGTGTGAGCAATACCAAACTCAGTTCTACCTACAATACGTCCAACTCCAGCTGGGTTAAAATTCATTGCTTCGTAACCTGTAACTCTTGCAGCTACAAGTCCATTAAGACCTGCCGCTCTTGCCCATGGATTCATAAGCAACTCATAGGCTCCAGCCTCACCCTGACGATCGGGGTTTCCGGCAAAAACCTGAGTGCCTCCCAAAACCATAGCAAGCAAAATTCCTGATATAAATAAAGATGTATTTTTCATGATAATCCTTTTTTAAGTATCGGGGCAGTTTTGCTGCCCCGACTAATTAGTTTAAATGCTATAGTTTCTGAGCATCGAGAGCTCTGTTAATAATAAAGCTTTTGAGTACTCTTTCACCTACACCGGGAACGACTACATGAATGAGATACACTCCGCTACCTACTGGTACTCCGAATGAGTTTTTCAAATCCCAGTTGAGTGAGGTAGTTATCTGTTCTTCAATATCACCGCTTCCAAAAGCACCGATTCTGGCAATACCGTTTCTGATTTCAGCATTGTATTCTTGTGCAATTTTGTACTCTCTTACAAGACGGCCATCAAGTCCATATATGCGTACATCACATTTAGCAGGAATATTGGTAACTTTTACAACATTATCAATTTCTGTCTGCTCATACTCTGAGTATGCGTAGTAAGGATTTGGAACAACACGCATCAGGTCGAGTGCAGATTCAAGCGCGGTTTGTTCTTGTTTGCTGGGTGCAAATTTTGACAAATCGAATTCATAAAGTGGGTATCCTTCATTGTCACCACTTGCATTATAAATCTGATAAGGTGTTTTAACACGTAGCTTGAAAGACAAATCACCAGGAGGTATATGACCTTCAGTTTTTGGATTGAAAGCATTGTCCAACATAGTAGTACCTTCGGCCATATGCATCATTACAGACCAAATAACCTGCTTGTCTCTGAAGAGGAAGAACCCGGCTTGTGCTGCCGATGGTGTAGCATTGTATTTTGCAATTACAGAGGTACAAGAATCATAATTTTGATTTGTTACATAAATTGCATGTTGTCCACCCAATACCGCTGCGATGAAAAGATTCGCTTCTCCAAAAACAGGGATACCACTTGGTGGTGCTGCCTGTCTTGCATTTGTCGGATTAAACAACATATCATTTCCTGTATTTGAACCAGGGAAGATGTTTACATCATAGAACGCTCCATTGTAGAAAGAATTTTCACCAAAGAAGATATTCAAACGCTCACCTGTTTCAACATCATAAGCATAGCCTGGGAACCATGACATACCTGGATTGGAATTGTCAATATTTCCGTCTTTGTCGCGACCTGGTTGATTGCGTTTCCAATCTACACTGCCCTTACCACTAGGTATGGTTAGACCTAATCCTTCAGAGTGATAACGTGTAGCAGTTTCTGTAACTATACAACGACTCCACTTGGATTTGTCTTGAGTAATCACAACGTTAACATTTCTGGTTTGGCTTAGTAGACCAGCATAATTTATAACATTATTTCTCCAAGTTTGTGCATAACCAATCCCCTGTGTAGCATTTTCAACCTGAGTAGTGGTTACAATAAATTCACCACTCAAATAGTTAGGATGAGGTAGGTTAAAAGGATGCCAACCTTCGGCAACTTTAGAGAAGTCCTCATCTGGGTCTAAGGTCTGATCTTGTTGTGAATTACCGGTTTTGAGGTAATCGAATGGTGGAGCTGCATCTTTAACACCTACAAACCATTTTTTCTTGGTCGTATCGGCATATTCAACAGAACTTCCAACATAACCACTCACACCACCAGCACCTGGTGCTGAGATTTTCTCAACAACCATAGAGATACCCAATTCGGGAACATACTGTTCGTAATTAACAGTTAATGGCTGATATGAAGACCAAAAAGCTGTTGGATTAGATTCCTCTTTCAAAATCCAGAAAAGAGAATCAGCAAGTGCTGTGCGGCCTACTGGTGGATTGGGGCTAAGTACTACTCCAGCTGGAGTTGTATCGCGTGTCCACTCATAAAACTGATCACTGATGTATAGTTTAAATTTACCAGGTGCAACACGAAGCGGGTCAACAACTTTTACATCGATAGGGCCTTTTCCTTCAGCATATGTTACCTGACCTATAGATCCATTACTTAAGATTTCAGCTTCTGCAGCAGCAGGATCTGCAAAATCAAGGAATAAGCCACCGCCATTACCCTTACCATCGATGCGGGTAATTTGTGGTCTATCGCCATAATTAGAATTTAATACAACACCATTGTATTCTGGGCTGTTTGGACGAGGAATACCGGTGTAAACTCGGAAGTTACGACGTCCTTGTAGGTAAGGTGTTGCCTGACCAGTATTCAAGGTAGCATTGTAAGCCA
>CANETR010000299.1 GCA_947441325.1 Saprospiraceae bacterium | reverse complement strand
GATCGTTTTTTAATTCAACATCTCGACTTTCTTACCTTTTTTAATTTTGGCTTGCAGTTTCAATTAACTTTCTCTTTATATTTCCAAAGGATCTTACTCCCTCTTCATTTATAGCTTTTTGCCCTTCCTTCGAAAGGCGGATGCAAAGATACTGACCTTTTTTCTCTTTCCAAACTTTCTGAACGAAATTTTGTTTTTATTTTTCAGCTCTCCAACATTTACACCTTCTGTTTTCCTTGAAGGGAGTGCAAAGATATTGCACTTTTTGTAAATTCCAAAATTTTGACAAAAAAATTACTAGGATTTTTTGTCCTAGTATTTTTGCAACCACCGCATAGTTCTTATGAGGAACATAATGCTAGTACAAAGTTAGCACTTAATTTAAGTTGAACAAATTATACATTACTTTTTTGTGAAGTATAATTTCATTGAATTAGTATTAGAAGTCTGATGCCTTTGCCTGATTATTTTTAAAGACATAAGCATCGGGATATTTTTCTATGATTTTATGCAGTGCTATAGTTGCCTCAAGCTTTGTGTAATATGCGCCCACATTAAGTTTGTAGTTTGGCTGTTCATAAGTCCAATCCACTTTAAATTTCTCTTCTTTAAAATCATTCAAAAAAGATTCTTTTTTTTCTAAAACTTCGTACTTGTCTCTTGAAACCATTACTTGGACACTCCAAGCCTTGATATAGCGATCTTTTTTGAAATTCATTTCTTTCCTTAGGTCCAACATGTATCTTATACCTTTATCTTCGGTAACAGAAATTTGGGCATTTAAAGCCATTGTAAACAATAAGAAACAAATTGTTATTTGAATTAGACGCATGGTATTGGTTTTAGTCTATTTAATTATTTCCAGGGATGCTGAAGTGCCTAGGCGGGAAGCACCTGCCCGTACAAGCTCTTCGGCAAATTCTCTTGTTCTGATTCCGCCAGATGCCTTAATTTTAAGATTGGTACCCTCGCTGTACATTTTCATTAGCTTAACTGACTCTGTTGTCGCTCCTCCGGAAATTATACCCGTAGATGTTTTAATGTAGTTAACATCCAATTCGGCGCAAATTTCAGTTAATTTTTTTATCTCCTCGATTGTTAAAAGCCCTGTCTCAAATATCACCTTCATAACTTTTCCTTTGAGGTGTGTTGCACGGGTTACCGAATCGATATCATTTCTTACATGTGTCCACTTTGCATCTTTAATAGAGCAAATATTAGCAACCATGTCAATTTCATCCGCACCCTCGTCAATTGCTCTCTTTACCTCCTCAACTTTTGAAGAAATAGCTGTATAACCCATTGGAAATCCAACAACGGTAACAATACATACTGGACTTTCAGTTAAAAATAGTTTAGCATCGGGCACATAAAAAGGGGGAATACAGACTCCAACAAAGTTGTTTTCTATGGCTTCTTGACATAATTTTTTTATCTGATCTATATTTGAATCGGATTTTAAAAGGGTATGTTCGATTAGGTTGGAGAGTTGCATCAAAAGATAAATCTAATTGGGTAATTAAAGGAAGGGCAAAATTATGAAATTTCCAATAGCTAAACAATATATAAATATTAAAAATTACTCATTTCAAGGATTGAGGTACTTCATCAGCGCGTCATATCTTGATTTTAAATCCTCCAAATATTCGGACTCGTAAAAAGAAGTTTTAACCTCGTATCCAAATCTTGATAAGGTTGCAATGACATGTTTAAGATCCTGTCTGCTGAGTTTAAGCGTCAACTCCAATCTTTCATCTCCATAGGGTGAGGACAAGAAGCAACTCAGTATTTTTGTGTTTTCCGATTCTATAAGGCGGGCAATTTCGGCAAGCGCATAATCTCTTGGGTTCATTTCCAAAACAATGATGCCACCCGGTTGAGTGATTGCGACCGTTTCGGCAAAATGCTTTACTATATTCTCGAGTGTTATTAAACCAAGATATTTATTATGCTGATCTACAACTGGAACAACTGTCAAATTTGAATCAACAATAAGCTTCATCACATCAAAAAGATGCCTTTCGGGCGTAATACTTTTAAATATATATTCCGGATTATTCTGTTCAATAGGCGAATCCGGTTCCATAAAATTAAGTACTTCATCTTCGGATAAAATTCCCAATAACATTCCATCCTTCAGTACAGGCAGATGTCTGACATGAAAATCATTCATCCAGTTTAAAGCCTTTTCGCCACTATCCTTGCCCACTAATGGTGGAATTGTATAAGAAATAAGATTTGCTGCGAGCATTTGATTATTTTAAGATTTTTTAAACTTTGAATTTTTGAGTTAATGAAAATGGGACATTGATCAACAGACTTAATTGTTGATAATTTTAATCCAATTTCCCAAAAGTTTCATTCCATGGATAGTTAAAATTGATTCCGGATGAAATTGTACACCCCAAATTGGTAAAGAAATATGTCTGAAAGCCATAATTTCATTTTTAGTACTTTCTGCAATAGGAACAAGGCATTCTGGTAAGTCCTTTAAAATCAGAGAATGATAACGCATAACCTGCATTGGGTTTTCAATATTTTCGAAAATACTAGCTGCTGAATGGTTTATCTGCGAGGTCTTTCCATGTACTGGCATGTCTGCTTTCAGGAGTTTTGCTCCAAAATATTCCCCCAATGCCTGATGTCCGAGACAAATACCCAAAATTGGTTTTAACAGGCAGTACTGCTCAATAATTTCCATCAATAAGCCTGCATCGGCAGGACGTTTTGGACCAGGCGAAAGTACAATTGCATCGTAATTTGATAATATCTCCAATTCAATCTTATCATTTCTATACACATCACAATCGCTGCCTAATCTGCAGAGATAATCGTACAAATTATAGGTAAATGAATCGTAATTATCAATCAACGCAACTTTCATTTCAATTTTTCTCCTTCTTCCTTTTTATTTGCTTTTTTTAAATGCTTTTCATTTCCATTAATTGTTTCGGTAAAGGTATTCACAAAAGGTGCCAGTTTTTTTAACAAATCAATTCCACCATCAGAAAAACGTTCTAAAACAACATATGTAAATGACTTTTCCCTTATATCTGTTTTGATTGCACTGGAAGATGCAAAAAACGAAAGCATTATAGCGTATAAAAAACTAAATAAAAAGGACATGACAATAGCGCCAAAATATTTTTCTGAGTTGCCCAATTTAGTGTTTGCAATTTTTTTGCCAACTTTTTTATAAATTAAAATACCAATCAGTAAAAGCAGGAGAACAAGAAAGACAAAGACGAGCAATGCCAAAAGTTTGTGCCCCAGGCCAAAAAAATTAGTAGCAAACTCAGTTGCAGGGGCTGTTAAATACATGGCAAAAAGTAATCCCGATATTATTGCTGTTGCTAAAAGTCCTACTCTGAATACACCTTGTGTGTAGCCTACATAGAGACCATATCCCAGTACAAAAAGCAATAATATATCTACAAGCATATCTGTATATTATTCGAAGTTGCCAATTAGGCCAATAAAGCTTTTACCATAGTCGAAATTATTTTACCATCGGCTTTTCCCAATAGTCGTTTACTTGCTTCGCCCATCACTCTTCCCATGTCTTTTGCCCCCTGTGCGCCAAGTTCGGCAATAATAGATTTCAAGATTTCTTCCAACTCAGGTTCCTTAAGTTGTTGTGGCAGAAATTCTTTGAGAATAGCAATTTCTTCTCGTTCTATTTCAGCAAGATCTTTTCTGTTACCGGCATCGTAGCTTGAAGCGGAATCCTCGCGCTGTTTTACCATCGTTTGTAACATTTTTAGTTCTCGCTCGGGCGTAATTTCCTGACCGGTTCCATCTGTCTGCATCAGAAGAATTTGTGATTTAATGGCTCGAATGGTTCTTTTACGCGCTTCGTCCTTGTTTTTCATCGCTTCCTTCAGCGCATCTGTTATACGTTCATTAAGTGTCATTTTGCAAATATTTTAACGATATTATTAAATAGTTTTTAGTAATTATAATTGAACAATCCATGCTCATAAAAAGGTTCAATATATTTTGTAGTTGGCTCTATCTCAGTCTAGGG
>CANETR010000298.1 GCA_947441325.1 Saprospiraceae bacterium | reverse complement strand
CTTGCTTTTGGCAGTGTCTTGGCGCATAGGCGATGTTGGTACCCTACTAATTTTGGGCATGATGTTGGGCTCGGCAGTGGCAGCGCTTGTTATGCTTTTGCAATTTTTTAGTGGCAGTGAGGAATTACAAAGATTTGTGTTTTGGAATATGGGTGATTTAGGCGGTCTTAGTAATGCCGAGCTCAGTGTTTTGTCCATTGTAAATATTATTGCAATTGGCTTTTCCTTTATTTTAGCTCAACCGCTCAATGTGCTGCTTTTGGGAGAGGAAAATGCCAAATCTTTGGGCGTAAATGTTCAAAGACTGCGATGGATGTTGATATTGACCACAGCAATTTTGGCTGGAAGTATCACTGCTTTTTGCGGACCCATTGCCTTTGTTGGTATAGCGGTTCCACATGCTGCGCGTATGTTGTGGCGCACCCAAAGACATCAGATCCTGATTCCAGGAACAATTTTATTGGGAATGGTCATCATGTTATATTGTCAAATTATAGCCACACTGCCTTTTCAGGATAAAATTTTACCAATCAATATCATTACCTCATTGCTGGGTGCTCCTGCAGTTGTTTGGATAGCACTGACCGTCAGGAAATAAAGATTATTATTCTTTTTATTTTAATCTTAAAAATGTATCTTTGCATTGACAGAATATAGCCTACACCATTTACAAGAAATCACAGAAACTTGATTTTCTGCGTTATCTTTGTTAATCTTAAGTTTCTACCAGGGCTTTTTGTTTTTTTTTGAAAGCACCATGATAAGACCTCTTTACATACTTGCTGCTTGTCTGCTTATCCTTTCATTGGCTCCGCTCAAAGCCCAGCAGGACCCGATGTTTACGAAATATATTTTCAATCCGCTTTCCTATAATCCTGCCTATGCGGGCACAACGGGTTATTTAGATCTTTCGGTACTTCACCGCCATCAGTGGTGGGGACTCAAAGGTGCTCCAATGACTCAAAATCTAACCTTACATAATTTTATTCCCAAACAAGGATTGGGACTGGGTTTGAATACCTCCATGGATCAGATTGCGGTTTATCGGCAATTTAATTTCTACGGCTCTTTCTCTTATAGATTGGCAATTGGAAAAAGATATCACCGACACAGAAAATCAAAACAACCCAATACTTTTCTTTACATGGGTATGCAAGGCGGGGTAACAAATTACAATGCCGATTGGAGTAAGCTTGATTATGCAAATTACAACGACCCGGCTTTTAATAATCAACAGCCGCTAAATCTTTGGATGCCTAATTTTGGTGCAGGGTTTTACCTACAGGCGCCAAAGTGGTTTGTGGGTTTTTCGGCCCCTATGCTTGTTGAACATACTTACAGGAAACGTGAGTCCTTTGAGCCTATAAACATACCCGTAGCTCAATCATACAGACATTATTATTTGACAGGGGGTGTCATTATTCCAATAAAAAAAGAGGATATTGTGCTACGTCCAGTTCTGCTCATTAAAAATGTTGGTATGTTTTCGGCAAGAAATAGCGTCGACGCTAGAGTAAACGCTCCAACCGAACTAGACTTGGATATTTCTGTGGTCTATAAAAAGAAGTTTTGGTTCGGTCTTGCCTTCCGTACTGCTTTGGATGTTAAGTTCAGTTCCTACGATTCGGTTGATTTCTGGTTTTCGGTACGTTTGAAAAACAAACTTCGCCTAGGCCTTGCTTATGACTTCACGCTCACTAAGCTTAGAGGACCTGCTCAGGGTTCTTATGAACTGATGATGGGATACGATCTCATTCCTACTCCTGTAACAAACCATCCTGAGATGAGGCCTTACAAGTGGTTTTAATTTAGATGAAAGAGGAAAGATGAAAGAATGAAAGAGGAAAGAATTCTCCCTACATTTTTCCAATTTCTTCCTTCAAAGGCTATTTCTCATTGGCCAAATACTCCAAAAAGTCTCTAATTTCTTTCTTGTCCCAGTCGATACTTCCATCAACACGGGCAACAAGTTCTCCTTTTTTATTAATGATATAAGTTGCAGGGACAACTCCATCAAAAATGCTGCGGATATTAGCATCGGGGTCGTGCAGAAAGACAAATGGATAAGGATTTTCTTTTACAAAGTCCTGCACCTTATAAAGCTTCTGATCAATTGAAACCGCAAGCAATTTAACATCGGAACGGTTTAGCTTTTTTAGCAATTCTTTAAAACTGGGCATCTCCTTCAAACAGGGACTGCACCAGGTAGCCCAAATGTTCACCAGCAACAAGTTTCCGGGGAAAGATGTGGAACTTACAGGATTTCCATTCAAATTTGTAAATTTTATTGCAGGCGCTTTTTTATTGAGCAGTTCAAATTTTTTGGTAGCATCATTACTCAATAACTCAAGGATTTTTTTCTCTCTGCTATCGAGTTTTTTCTCCAGAATTTTTACCAACATATCGTTGCCCTTGATTTTTGCCAATTCCAATGCCGTTTGGCCAAGCTGATTTATAATCAGTTTATTGGCTCCTTTTTCAATTAAAATTTGCGTTGCATGAAGATTTTCATTTTCAACAGCGTAATGAAGTAAAGGTATATTTATCGTATCTGAAATTGAAATTCTGTCTAAAAGCAGTGCAGCTATTTTATGATTCTGTTGCGCAACTGCAAAATAGACCGGACTTCGCTTTATTTCAGTACTACATGTTTTGAGCGCAATATTTGGATTTGCACCTTTTTCGAGCAAAAATTTTACCGTTTCATATCGATCGTTCATCACCGCATCGAACAGTGCGGTTCTTCCATCAGCAGTTTCAAGGTCAACCGGAATTTTTTCTTCATTGATCAAAAATTTCAGCACTTCATTGCTGCCATAGGCTGCAGCTACATGCAACAGACTGTTAACAGAACAATTATCGTCAGAACTGATGGTTTTTTTTAAATCGGCTCCTTTCAACTTTAGCAATTTCAGCATTTTAAGGTTGCCAACAGCTGCTGCACTGAAGGCTGGTACCCAGTTGCTGCACTCTGTATAATATCTTTCGTAGGTATAAGTTGCATTGGGATTAGCTCCCAGCGAAAGTGATTTTTCGACCATCCCGTAGCTATTGTCAAAAATTGCGTAAAACAAATCGCGGGTCGGATCAAGCGGAACCTGAGACAATAATGTAACCTGAGACAATAAAATAAAAAAGCTGATTTGTAAAAACCGCATTATTAGATAGATAACTGATTATGAGCGAAATTTTATTTTAAACAATAGCTAACATCGTACCAAACACAAAATGTAACTTTATTTAATTGTTTATTTTTCATAAATTTGTCCAATCTTATTTCTAAAATTTCGAACGCTATGCTTAGAGTTATTATTTTGTTCTTTACCTTAGTTCAAAGCTATTTACTAATTGCACAGGCACCTGAACAAAGAACTTTCAGTGCTACAATTATCGCTGGTTTCAATGCATCTCAAATAGATGGGGATGAAACGGCAGGATATAGAAAACTTGGATTAAATGTTGGTGCGCGGGCAGATATTTTATTTGCTAAGAAATGGCAAGCAGGTTTTGAAATTCTTTTCAGCCAACAAGGTGCACAATCACAACTTATCAAAGGGATTCCAAGAAATTATTACTGCCATTTAAACTATATAGAAGTTCCACTTTTAATTCATTTCAAAGACTGGGAAATAGTCAATGAAAAAAATCAGACCTACCACAGATTTCATTTTGGGGTTGGCGCTTCATACAATCGTTTGATGGGCGGAAAGGTACTAAATAATGGTATTTTAGAGTTTGAAGGCAACCAACTTTTCGATCTCGGTAATTTCAGAAAGAATCACGTTATGCTCATGGCAGACATAAACTTTTACTTTACCAGAAATTGGGGCATAAATCTAAGATATGAAAGGGCGCCAATGAATATTAAAACAGATACCTATTTCAATCCGCACATGATTGTTTTTAGGGGATTGTTTACTTTATAAAAGTTTATATTTTCCTTACTTTGAGGAGTAACCAATAGACAGTTGATAGTGGCGAACTACCTGGCAATCTAGTACTATAAGCCAAAAACGGGGCATTGCAAAT
>CANETR010000297.1 GCA_947441325.1 Saprospiraceae bacterium | reverse complement strand
GCGCTAAGCAGATGTTGAGCAGGAATAATATTAGAATAAAAGTGTTGCAGGCACTCTATGCGCACGAAATGAACCCAAATGACAGCGCTGCTGCAGAAAAGTTCTTTGTGAAATCTGTAGAGAGTACATTTAAGCTTTATTTGCTTATTATGTATTATCTTCAAAAGGTTTCATCTTATAGTCTCAAGGACTTTGAAATCAAAGGTAAAAAGTACGTTCCTACAGAAGAAGATGCCAAAGCGTCAATTAAACTGTATGAAAATCCCGTTGTAAAGGCACTGCGAGACAGTGATTCCTTTCAAAAAACTTTAAAAAAAGAAGGCATCATTCAGCTTTTGGACGAAGACATCGTTCGCAGGCAATACAAGCATTTTACTGAATCGGAATATTACGAATTTTACCGGACATCAGAAAATATGCCGCTCAAAGAGCATCAATATGCTTTAGTTAAACTGTATATGACCATGCGAGAGGATGAAGTCTTCGACGAGCATCTCTCAGATCATTTTCCGTCTTGGGACGATGATGAATCCTTAATTTACGGCGCAGTAAAAAGAAGTGTTAGAGAACTTCCTCAAAATCCTTCCTTTTTTATCGAACAACTACCCAATGTTGAATTTGTAAATGAATTAGGTAAGGATTTGTTGTACAAGGTTTTGAGACATGACGAAGCCCTGCAAAACATGATTGCTGCCAAATTAAAAAATTGGAACGAAGACAGGGTGGCACATTTGGATATGCTTATGATGAAAATGGCCATTTGCGAATTTCTTTATTTTGACTCAATTCCTACCAAAGTTACTATTAACGAGTATGTTAATGTTGCAAAACTATACAGTACCGATAAAAGTAAGCGCTTCATAAATGGAATTCTTGACAGACTCATGCAAGAACTTCATGAAGAGGGTAAAATTAAAAAGGCAGGAAGAGGATTAATTGATGAATAATATGAACCAAATTACTAAAATTTTATTTTTTCTGTTCTTGTCAGTATCGCTCTTTGCGCAAAATAGCGATCATAAAAATGCCATTAGCTACAAGATGCTGGTGACTGATTATAACACGCTTGATACTCAGTATAGAAAAGAGAATCCAAAAAGATATATACATCCTGATGATGTTAATTTTGGCGCTGAAATTGGTTATCAACGCTATATTTTTTCTTCTTTGAATGCTGGTGCTACTTTGCGTCTGGGAAGTGTTGACTCTTATCATCTGCTAATTGATTCTACCGATGGAGGCTGCATTTCAGCTCCTTGCAACAGAAGGTTTTATCGTAATGAACTATTTACTTCTTTTGGCATTCATGCCGATTACAAGTTCAACAATGGGTACCTTTTAAAGGAGAATTTTTTCATAGCGCCATACCTAAGGGTTGGATTGAATGCATTTTATCTCAGTAGGAGAGAAGGTAATTTTGATTTACAATTGCCAATGGCATTGGGTGTAAATATCAGGCTTAATCCACTTTTTTCCCTTCAGACTCAATTCGATTATAACCAGTCTTTTGTTGTAAATAAGCAGAATTTTGTAATTTCAGCAGGCTTTGTATGGACACTTGGTAAAATGATAGAGAATAAAGAAACTGAAACTGAAACTGAAATAATTATCGCGCCCAAATTATAATCTGCTCTTATGAAATTCCAATCTTATCTGTTTTTAATTGCTTTTTTAGCTGTATCCTGTGCATCAAAGGATGCTGCTAAGCAATCGGCAGATGAGGCAGGTGACGCTTCGAAAATTTATCATAACCCGATTTCTGCCGACAAATCAATGAAGGAAGGCGATGTAGCAAAAATTAGTTTTGATAAATTGGAACATGATTTTGGAACTATAAATGAGGGTGATAAAGTCCAACATGTATTCAAGTTCAAAAATAGCGGTAAGGCTCCCTTAGTAATAACCAGTGCTAGTGGTACTTGTGGCTGTACCGTTCCGGAATGGCCAAAAGAAGCTATTGCTCCAGGTAAGTCGGGTGAAATTAAAGTTTCTTTTGATAGCAAGGGAAAAAGTGGTAATGAAGAGAAAGAAGTTTATGTAATGGCAAATACAGTTCCTAATAAGACGACTTTGCAAATCAAATCAATGGTTTTATCCAAACAAAAATAGATTCAAAAATTTAACAAATTTATTAAAATGAACAGTTTATCAATTTTATTGTGGCAAAATGCTCAACAATCGGGCGGAGCCGGTTATCTCAATCTTATTTTACTTGTTGTAGCAATGGTGGTGATTTATTTCTTAATGATTCGTCCACAAGCTCAGCAAAAGAAAAAACAGGTAAATTTTAGCAGCTCTTTGAAAAAAGGTAAAAAAGTAGTGACTATTGGCGGTGTTCATGGTGTAATAGCGGATATCAATGATAGCACTGTGGAGCTAATTGTTGCGCCAAAAACGCATATTACCTTCCAACGCGATGCTATTTCAATGGATTTTACAAATGCTGCTTATGGCCAACAGTCAGAATCCCCAAGTACTGAGAAACAGTCTGAAGAATCTAAATAAGTTATCTTCTTTCCTGAAAACTGACAGGGCAATACTGATGATATGCATCGGTATTGCCTTCGTTTTTTGGCTTTTTACAAAATTATCCTATCCCTTTAGGTCTCAGGTTTCTATAAAAGTTGAATATAACTTATCCAAAGATAAGGTGCTAGCCTTACCTGCACCTGAGCTTATTGATATTAACATAGAAGCAAGTGGCTGGGAATTACTCAAATTTTACTTCGTAAAGAAAAAATATGTCATTGATGTTGATGTTAGTGATAATAGTCCAAAAACACTTAATGCTGCAGCATTAAAGGCAAAGTTATTGAGTCAATTTCCTGAAAATGTTAGTATTATTGAGATAAATCCCGATCTCATTCAATTTAAACCAGAGGATTTTGCAGTTAAAAAAGTTCCTGTTAGAGTGGATAATCAATTGCAATTATCTGCACAATTTATATTGAAAGATTCATTAAAGGTTTATCCTGATAGTGTTGAAATAAGAGGACCTGTCTCCATCGTGAACAGTATTGAAAGTTGGCAAACCAACCCAATCAATTTTAATGCCTTAGAATCTTCATTTACAAAGAAAATTTATCTTAAAAAGCATCCAAATAAGGCTATCCGTTTAGTTCCCGATCAGGTAGATGTGGAAGGAACAGTTGAGCAAATAACTGAAAAAAGTTTAGAAGTAGATATCGTTAAATTAGGTGTTCCCGATTCTTTGCTTTTGGTTTTGCTGCCCCAAAAAGTTAAAATATCCTGTATTGTAGGATTAAGTGATTTTGATTTGATAAGCCCTAATGATTTTAGAGTCACAGCAGATTTTTCTAAAGTCAAGCTAAATGACAGAACAACTGTAAGGCTTGAATTGGAGGATTATCCGGGCTTTGTAGACAAGATAAGAATGCAACCCAAAGAAGTTGATTTTATCATCAGAAGTAAAAAATAAAAAGAGTATGACCCTAAGGTCATACCCAATAAAACACTTTCGGAAAACAAAATAAATTTTGTATTCAAAATAAAGTTAGTAAATAGTTTTATGAAATAAAAAATATTTAAACAATTATTTTGAAATAAATTAATTATGCAGAATATTTAATATGCTGGTTCCTTACATTAAAAGCTTTGAAGCTTATCTTCAATTGGAAAAGGGTTTGGCTCAAGCTTCGATATTTGCATATTTAAATGATTTAAGAAAATTAGATGAATACTTTGAGTTGAAAGGTTTGCATCTTTCCGTTCAGAGATTATCATTACAATCTTTACAGGAATTTCTTCAGTATTTAAACGAATTGGGCTTTGCATCTGCTTCGCAGGCAAGAATGTTATCGGGGATTAAATCTTTTTTTTCTTTTTTAGTACTCGAAAAAATTCTGGAAATAAGCCCGGCTGAGCTGTTAGAGGCTCCGAAACTTGACAAAAAATTACCTGAGGTTTTGTCATACGATGAGATTGAAATGATGTTAAATTCAATTGATCTTCCTAAAGCTGAGGGGCATAGGAATAGAGCAATGATTGAGGTCTTATATGCCTGCGGGCTTCGCGTC
>CANETR010000296.1 GCA_947441325.1 Saprospiraceae bacterium | reverse complement strand
TCCGAGCGCTGAGGGCAAATGGCGAAGTAGTCGCCATGACCGGCGATGGCGTAAATGATGCCCCAGCACTCAAAGCGGCCGATATTGGCATTGCCATGGGCGGCAAAGGAACCGATGTTGCCCGCGAAGCAGCATCATTGGTACTGCTCGACGATAATTTCAGTTCAATAGTATCTGCCATCAGATCGGGCAGAAGGATTTATGACAATCTGCAAAAAGCGATGTCCTATATTATTGCCATTCATATTCCGATTATCATTTTAACGCTTATTCCGGCCTTTTTTCCCTCGCTGCCCATACTGTTTATGCCGCTTCACGTGGTTTTTCTCGAAATGATTATCGATCCGGTCTGTTCCATAGCCTTCGAATCGGAAAAAGAGGAAAAGGGGGTTATGAAAAGGCCGCCCAGAAATCCGAATAAGCGCTTTTTCGGCATCAGAAAGATTTTGAAAAGCTGCCTCAAGGGTTTACTGCTGGTCACTTCGGTTTTGTTTGTTTATTTTATGACAATTGGTGAAGGACACAGTGAGCGGGAGATTAGAACACTTGCTTTCAGCGCGCTCATTTTCGGAAATATTTTTCTTGTTTTAAGTTCCTTATCAAAGACACGTTCATTCCTTGCCGTTATTGCCGAAAAAAACGTTGCATTGTTACTAATTATAACTGGGGCATTTTCTTTGTTGTTCATGTTGATTTACATACCTTATCTACAGCAACTTTTTCGCTTTAGCAATCCGGGCTTATCTCATTTTTTGATTTCTTTGCTTGCTTCGACAGGCATTCTCCTTGTTCTGGAGATAACGAAATGGGTCTTGGGCAGGAAAAGGATAAGGACTTAAAACGATCTCAATTGTTTTTGAGATTTTCAATGCAAAATTTGACTTGTCTGCGCTGACGCTGTATCTTTGTTTTTATAAGCGGCTGATTCATATCTATATGCTACAACAAAAGAGACAATGGAACATTCAATAAAAGTCGGCAGACATTTTTACAACATAAAAAGTGAGCATTTCTCCCTTGAATTTGGTGACTCCGTCAAAAATGTCAAGAGCTTAGAGAACCTGATCTATTTTAGCAATTTGAAATCTGCAAGTTTCAACAGTTCTGATTTGAATGACGAAGGATTGGCTTTTTTATCAAATTTGAGCCAACTTGAAAATCTAAATCTACAGGAAACCAATATAAGCGATGAGGGGATAAAAAACCTGATAAAACTTAAAAATCTGAAATACCTCAGACTAAAAGAAAATGCACAATTGACAGATGATTGTGTTCAATACCTGATTGGTATAGAAGCGCTGGAAGATTTACAGATTCAGGAAACCTCCATTACAGAAAAGGGTTTAGATCAATTAACGGTCCTGAAAAATTTAAAAAATATTGTGCTTGACATTTGGAATAACAATTTTACAAAGGAAGCACTTTTAGCATTATCAGAAAAAATGCCCGATTGTAGCATTCTGGCAAAAGGAAAAGGCGAATTCAAAAATGGTGTTTTTGAAGGGATTTGGAAAATCTGAGATAAAACAATTTTTTATTAAATGAAATTTCTAATAAAGAACAAAGCATTTTGGTTTTGGCTTTTGTTCGATAAAAAATCTCTAAGCAACTCAAACTATCTTAACTTATGGACAGACGACAATTTATAAAAAAATCAACTTTACTTTCTATAGGCGGATTACTAATTCCTTCAACATTTCTTTCTGCTTGTAGAAAAGAAACCTTATTTGAAGACATAAATTATGATGGTAAAGTTATTATCATAGGTGCAGGAGCTGCTGGTTTATATGCCGCTTATATTTTAAAATCAAAAGGAATCGATTGTCAAATTTTAGAGGCTTCTACAAATTATGGCGGACGACTTGCTAAGCTGACAGGTTTTGCTAATTTTCCTATTGACCTCGGGGCACAATGGCTTCATGGTAAAAATAATATTTTAGGCGACTTAATTAAAAAGTCAAAGACTAAAATCACTTTAGACGATAGTAAATTAAAATATTGGTTCAACAATCAATTGGTAAATTCTTTGCCTCAAAACACTGATATTTTTGAAGGTGATGAATTACCCGATATTTCATATCAAGATTATGCTTTGCAAAAAGGATTAGGCAATGAATATAAGTATATCGTAGAAAATATAGCAGGTGACCAAGGAGCAGCAGCTTCTCGACTTTCTGTATTTGGAAATAATCTAGACGAAGAAAATTGGAATTCGGGGGACGATGATTTTAAATTTCAAGAAACCTTCTTTGATTTAATAGATACTCAAATTGCAAGTCAAATTACTGACAAAATCTTACTCAATACTATTATTACTAAAATTGATTATTCACAATCAGAAATCATTATAACAGATAGTAATAATAACATATTCAATGCAAATAAGGTCATTATCACTGTTCCTATTACTGTTCTTAAATCGGGCGACATTCAATTTATTCCCGCACTAGCAAATGAAAAAACAACTGCATTTTCAAAAATAGGAATGGATGCAGGCATGAAAGTTTTTCTAAAATTTAGCAATAAGTTTTTTGACCAAAATATAATTGGTGGCGAAATTTGTGCTGCATATGCCGATGAAAGTATTGGTAAAATACAAAACGATAACATTTTACTAGCATTTATTATGGGCGAACAAGCCGAATATTTGACAACATTAGGAAGTGATGCAGCGATTACAGCAGCATTATTACAAGAATTGGACAGGATGTATAACGGACAGGCAAGCACATCATTTATAGCCTCTCATGTTCAAAACTGGACAACAAATCCTTTCGTTAAAGGCGCATATTCATATAGCACGGTTGGTATGGGAGATGCCAGAAAAATTGCAACTCAATCTGTAAGTAAAAAACTATATTTTGCTGGTGAAGCCATGAATACTAACGGACATCATCAAACTGTTCACGGTGCCATAGAAACTGGGTATCGAGAAGTTATCAATATATTAAATGATATCAAAAAATGAGAACATTAATATTATTAAGTTTATTGCTATTGAAATTCAGCTTTTTAATTGCACAAGAATTTAAAACAGACCTTTCATATAACTATTTATATTCAAATGAGTGGGACAAAGCCGTTCAAACTTATAACTTTAGCCGTCCCTTTGATACAGAAAGACAACCCTTAATAAACCACGGTTTAAATGCTAGTTTATCTTATATTTTCGAATCGAATAAAAATTTTAAACATGGAGTAAATCTTTCCTACTCCTATTTTAAAAGTTTGGCTGAAAATGAAAACTATGAAAATAATTTAAATCTTCATTTCTTAAACTTAGGTTATGTCCTCCATTACGAAAGTAATGAAAAATTTAAGGGAGTTTATACTGATTTGATTATTTCGGCAAAATCAAGCGGTCTTTTCAGATATGTAAATGGTGAACCTTTTGATTACGATGAAACCACTTCAAAAGCATTTGGTATAGGTGCTGACATCTGTTTAAAAACAGGTTATTATTTAAAATTAAAAAGCAACATGTATGTATCGCCATTTATATCAATTGCATACACCCCTTACCTATATTCACCTAATAGTGAAGCAGTAATTAATCAAACAAGAGGACTTAGCAGTAAAAATTGGACAGGAATATTAACTACACAACTAGGCTTGACATTTCACATAAAACAACAACAAAAAGACTAAGCGAATTAGGGTCGCTATCATTGTCAAGAAGAATTTCGGACGAACAAAAAGCAAAGTAGGTCTTTCAAAAAAAGAAAGTAATGTACAAACTACTTTACACAATACTCCCCCTCCTCTTCCTCGCCTTTAAAGCCAATGCGCAGCATGAAGCAGACAGTATCTATGTTGCCAGTATTGATGCTTTGAAGAGTGTCGGACATCAAATAAAGATAAGGGAGTTCAAAGATAGCTTGAACTATAGAAATGTCAATATGGGTTTCTACGAAGATAAACTAGTGGCCATTCATTACAAACATTATTCTTGTGAGCACGCAATGTTTTACGTTAAAAACGATTCACTCGTCTGTGTTAGCTATCATTTGTCAGACCCGGATATCAGAAGTTCTTTACCACC
>CANETR010000295.1 GCA_947441325.1 Saprospiraceae bacterium | reverse complement strand
ATGGGAAAGTTTAAGAATATTAGGTTTAAGTTTATTGAACAAGATATTATACTGCCATTGAATGATTTTAAAAAATTAAAGCATTTTAATTACAATTTCATTTTTTTTGCGTTACTTTATGAAATGTTAATGTAATCCTAATATATTCAATTAGTCATGAAAACAAAATTTTTACTTTTAGCACTGACCTTTTTCTTAAATGGTCTCTTGTCTGCACAATTGAGCAATACTCCTCCGCTTCATTATCCCGAGATTTCTGTAACGCCAGAAATGCAGGCAGAAAAGCAATCTGCTGTTTATCCCATGCAAACAATCTCTAGCATAGCGCCAAATTGTTCTTTGCTAAACCCAATATGTACTGCTCCTGGGCAGTTTTATACGCTGACAACCTCTGCAAATGCTCCTGCTGCAAGTCAGACGAATCCAACGAACAATTATGGTTGTCTTGGCTCTTCTCCAAATCCAATGTGGTATTATTTGCGTATCGAACAGTCTGGCCCTATTGCATTGGAAATTAGAGCGCTGGCAGATATTGATTACGCCTTGTGGGGCCCTTTTCAAACTGTTGCACAAGCGCAGGCTGCTTGTGGTCAATATTCGACTCCTATCGGTTGCAGTTTTTCCGGATCTAATGTAGAAAGCCCTCAATTAGTAGGTCCAACAGTAGGTCAAATTTATGTGCTACTTATTAGTAATTTTGCCAATGTTGTTCAAACTGTAACACTTACACAAACGTCCGGAACAGGACGGGTTGGCTGCGATGCTTTTAGTAGTATCAGCGGTAAAGCATTAAATGATTTGAATGCTGATTGTACAGCGGACAGTCTTGAAAATGGAATTCGGGGCATTTATATCCAATCTACCTATGGTTTCTCCCTAACTGACAGTTTAGGTAATTACACCGTTATTGCCGATTCCGGTTCGCACACAGTTACACAGCTAGTTCCATCATATCTTCAGCCACTCGTTGACAGTATTTGTGTGGGCCCTTACAGTTTTAACTTTGGTTTTCCGGTTACAGATACCAATGATGTGAATTTTTACTATGATGTCATGGAATGCCCTTATCTGACATTGGATGTTTCGAGTAACAGAAGAAGACGTTGTTTTTTGAACAACACCTATATTCAATATTGTAATGAGGGATTTGCAGATGCCTCAAATGTGCAGGTATATGTCGATCTGCCTCAATATGTAAATTTTGTCAGTGCAAATTATCCGCACACAATTGATACTGCGGGAAATTATGTTTTTAATATCGGAAATCTGGCCGAAGGCCAATGCGGTTCTATACATATTATCGACAGCGTTTCCTGCGTGAATGGAATTACAGGCACTATTCAATGTATCAGAGCCTGGATTACGCCGCCTAACAGTTGTGTCGATGACAGTACAGTGGTCAATCCGAACGACCCCTGGGATAGGAGTTCTGTCTCTGTGTCGGCTCAATGTGTTGCCGATTCTGTCATTCGTTTTTATATAGAAAACACTGGCGATCCTGGTAATGGGAACATGGACGGACCAACAGAATACAGAATTTATATCGATGGTTTGTTGGTGTACACTGGCTATCTGCAGATAAATGGTGGAGATACTTATATTTTGGAAATTCCTGCAACTGGCGGAGTTGTGCGTTTGGAATGCGACCAAAGACCAAATCACCCTGGTAATAGTAATCCAAATGCTGTGGTGCAGGGTTGCGGTGACAGTACCAACACTGCATTGCTCAATGATTGGATTGCCTACAACGCGCAATCTGCCGACGATGCCGCTGTGAATATCGAAGAGGACTGTATGCCTGTTTTAGACAGCTACGACCCTAATGACAAGCAGGTGACTCCGGGCGGAGCAGGCATCAACCATGTGGTTGTTCCAGGTACTGAACTCGATTACACAGTCCGTTTCCAAAATACAGGAAATGATGTCGCTTACCGAGTAATCATAAGAGACACGCTTGAATCGGACCTTGATATTTCAACTTTGAGAATTGGTGCCTCCTCACACAATTTCGACTTCTATCTCGAGGGTAGTACTAACCCGATTTTGGTTTTCGATTTCAAAAATATCAATCTTCCCGATAGCGCCAGTAATCCATTGGGCAGTCAGGGACAGGTGAAATTTAAAATTTCTCCAAAACCCAATACTCCTTTGGGAACCTTAGTAGAAAATCATGCTTCGATTTATTTCGATTTTAATGACCCAATTGTAACCAACACAGCCTGGGTGACCATCGACAATCCAGCTACTGGAAATCCGATAAATGTGACAGTCATTTCATCGACTGAAACCCTTGAAAATAAATTGAATGTTACAGTCTTTCCGAATCCAAACAAAGGTTTGATCATGGTTAACCTGCAAGAAACAACCGATGCGATGCTCTCCGTTATTTCACTGAATGGTCAGTTGCTCAAGCAGTTCGAAATCAGAAATGACTCAAATGCTCAACTCAATATTGCAGATCTTCCTGCCGGTATTTACCTACTGAATATTCAGACAGATAAGAAAGTGGCTATGATGAAAATTGTGAAGCAGTAAATAACAGTTCTAATAAAAATAACGGATGTCAGTGAAAGATTGACATCCGTTTTTTTATGTGCTATTAAGAAGTACAAAACAGTCTGAGCATGTAATACTGTTGTGCTGGATTAGTGTGTTTTAATAACTTCGTCTTTTTTCTTTATTAATGGTCTGCCCTGAAGTGCTTGAATAAGTGTCAGTAAAGCCAGTAGTCCATATATTATTGAAAGTCCAATTGTTAACTTTGTGTTTTTCAATACATAATACGAAAGAATTGGTAAAACCTGTAAGGCATGCATACCAATAAAATGTGAAACTCTTAAATCGCCAACTGTTTTACTCCAACCGACGATGAACCAATTTGAATTGTCATTTAGTGCGCCAACACTATGGTTTAATCTTGAACCCATGGCAAAGCCTTCAAATGAAAATACAACGAAAATAATTATTCCTAACCTTATAGCCCAAACGTAATAATTGGGTAATTCTGGAAATGAGTTTGTAAAAAACAGCAGTCCAACATATGCTGTATAAAGCGTTACTAAAGAGGCTGCTATCGCCATCATCGAATACAATGCTGTATAAACAGGCGTACTGATATTATAGTGAGAAAGCTGTCCTTTACTGGCTTGAAATGCGATATAAAAGATTTCAAAACCCAATAAAATAATAACAGACCAATTGAAAATTTTAATGTTAAAATTTGGCAGGTAATAGCAATACCAAGCCATAGCCCAGGCAAATAAAAAGGTCGAAAAAGCGAATTTAAACGGCTTGTACCAAGCGTTTACATTATAAACCTGCGTATTTGTAAACTTTGTGAGTATGATAAAAATAGCAGATAATATCAAACAGAGTAAACCATAGTAGAATAAGGTTTCATTTCGGTATTTGAGTTGTTGAATAAAGTCTATCATTTTTTAATACTTGATCAGTTATTTTAATTTTTATTATCAATTTGTCAGGTGTTACTCAAATGTTGAGCAGCGTTTAAAATTGAAAATATATTTCTTGGACCAAACTGTCTTGACGTATTTCTTCATCAGTCCTTTTGTCTAAACAATTTGCTTTCTTACTCCTGTCTCGAGTAAAGACTTTCAATTTTTCATCATTTTCTATGTCTGTAATTTTCTCTTGTATTCGATAAAATGTCCATTGTTCATTTGAGGTTAGATATTCTAATCGCATTTCATTCACATTGTTTAAATGGATGATTGATTTAATTGTAATAATTGAATCTGCTAATAAATTAGGTTCTTCATAACTCAAGGTATCTCCGATTATTTTAAAATTATACCATTTTGTTATTAAGCCTTTGTTTGTAGAATATTTAAACAAGTTTCCTTGAATCAACAATTCGTAATAGGTTCCGTCTTTTCCACAGGTATACCAGTTTCCAGAAAATTTGTTTTTCCCATTCAAAAATAAGTCAACTCCTGCTTTGGCAACGAAGTCTAATGACACCCATCTTTTGGTTTTTATCATTGCGCATCACTTTATCTTTCATTGCGAAGGTGGAAGTTTTCATCAATAACTT
>CANETR010000294.1 GCA_947441325.1 Saprospiraceae bacterium | reverse complement strand
TTCGATTTATTTGGCGAGCGCCTGGTATTCAGATTATGAACAATCTCGCTTTCATGTATTTAATGATTGGTATGGCTGGCGACAGCACGATAAATTTGGGCATCTCTTTACGGGCTATTTCGAAAGCAAATGGGTGGGTGATTTGTATAAATGGTCGGGAGTACCCAATAAAAAATCAAGATGGATTGGCTTTGCAGGCGGCATGTTGTTCCAAACTACGGTAGAGCTGATGGATGGCTTTTCGGAAGCCTGGGGCTGGAGCTGGGGCGATATTGCTTTTAACACACTGGGAAGTGGCGCTTATTTGGGACAGGAATTGGCATGGAATGAGCAGCGCATTGTTTTCAAATTGTCGACACATAGACCTAAATATTCAACTGCACCCATTCAAGCACTCAATTCAAATGAGACAACCACGCTGAAAGAACGTGCCGGCGACCTTTATGGCAATAGTTTTGCAGAACTTTTCTTCAAAGAATATAATGGGCAGACAATCTGGGCATCGGCAAATATTGCTTCTTTTCTGCCACAAAAACCAAAATGGCTACCTGCCTGGCTCAATGTTGCAGTGGGCTATGGCATTGAAAACGTTTTCGGTGCCGAGCGTAACAAATGGTTCAATGAAAATATCTCCGTTTTTGAAGCACCTGCAGATGTGAAAAGACATAGCCAAATATTTGTATCGCTCGATGTTGATTTTGAAAGAATTCCGACTAAGTCAAAAGCACTGAAATCGGTTTTCAAATTACTCAATATCTTTAAAGTTCCTTTCCCAGCTGTTGAATTTAATACATTGGGACAGACCAGATTCAGACCATTTTACTTTTAATAAAAAAGGTCAGACCGATTTAACAGTCTGACCTTTTACTATTTGAAAAGCAGCAATTACTTTGCAGTAAGTTCCAATTTGATACCCATCATGTTATTGATAAGGTTGTCTTTCATACCTGTGTAAGTGATACCGAATTTTGTACGATCAACTGTAAACTGAGGAGCAGAAGCAGTTACAACACCGTTTTCAAGCTTTACATTAGCAGGAATTTCAATTCCAAGGCTTTTGTCTTTCAGTGTGAGGTTACCTGATATAATATGTGTAGTACCTTCACCAGCTTGTGCTTTTACACCAGTGATTTCGAATTTACCTTCAGGGAATTTTTCAGTTTCGAAGAAATCTCCCGTTTTAAGGTGACCTTCAAGGTCAGCTTTTCCTTTATCTTTGAGGTCAGTTACTGCGATGCTGTTCATATCGATAACAAAAGAACCACCAACAAGCTCATTACCTTTTACTTGTAAAGAACCTGATTTTAGATTGATTGTACCATTGTGTTTGCCGCTTACTTTAGAACCTTCCCACATCATTTTGCTGGCTGCAAGGTCAACATTTAATGTTTTAGCTTCATCAGTTGTTGCAACATCTTTGGTTTCGCCAGTTTTTGCTTCTTCTCCGGCAGGTGCCTGACTACAAGAAGCTAAGAATCCTACAACAGCAAGGAACATGAGACTTTTAATAAGATTTTTCATAATACTGTTTTAACTTTTTTTGATTTGTTAATAATTGAATATAAATTGTGTTAGATAACAAAACTGTTTTATTTTTTGTTCAAAATAACATTGCAGAACAAAGATAAAATTAATATATAATAACATCAAATGTATGTACATTTATTTTAAAAAAATTACGAATGATTATTTACGAGCCCAATAAAAACTTTTTTAGCGGCCTATATCATTGGGCGAAAAGTAAGGTTATGCTGCGCCTGACACTAGCTGTTATTGGCATTGGTTTATTCACTGCAGCCTTTGCCTTTGTTTTAACTTATTTTTACATAATTTATGATCTGCCGGAAAACCTTGGGGCAATTTTTTCTTTTTTGGGGATAGTGCTGAGCATTTTATTGGTTTTTCGAACAAATTCAGCTTATGACCGTTGGTGGGAAGCTAGAAAACTACTGGGGAGTCTTGTGAATAATTGCAGGAATCTTGCCGTACAAACACATAGTTTTTTACCAAAAGAGGACAAGTTAACAAGACATAGGATGGCAGTGCTAATTAGTAATTTTTGTACCTCATTAAAAGATCATCTTCGCAAAAAAGCCGACCCTAAAGTCTTAATAGAATTGACAGAAGAGCAAGTAATAATACTTCAGTCGAAAAAAAATATTCCGAATGAAATATCCTCACAGATTCATCAACTTTTGGTTGAATGCCGTAAAAATGGGCGTATCAGCGATTTCGACCTCTTGAATTTCAAGCCACATACTCAGGCATTATTGGATATTTTGGGCGCCTGTGAACGCATCAAAAAAACACCAATTCCTTTTTCCTACGAGATTTTTATTAAAATGTATGTTCTCATTTATTGCTTTTTATTACCTGTCACCATGGTTCCCATGTTTGGCTATCTGGCCATACCTTTTGTGATGCTTGTGTTCTTTGCCTTTATGGGTTTGGAAATGATGGCAGCCGAAATTGAGGAGCCTTTTGGCATGGATGAGAATGACCTGCCTACAGGCCAAATTGCAAAAGCAATAAGTGAGGATGTTTTCGAAATCTTAGAGGCAACAAATAACATTGCTAATGACGAAAAACTATATGAGATTATAAATTAAACTATTTTAATTCTTTGTCTTAGTATTGTGCGCGGCTCAAATACAATGCCTTTAGCAGTGGTTTTTACCTAAAAATAATTTTAAATTTTTCTGCAAAGTGCTATATTGTCGGGGAAAAGCGGGTAAAACAAAATTTATTAAAACTTATTCACTTGAGTATGAAAATGCTTAACCGAGTCAACTGGTACATACTTTTGGCAATTGCTTTTGTGCTTTGTCTGAAATCGGTTCGCGAACCCGACCTGTGGTGGATGTATAAAACAGGCGACTGGATGCTGGCCAACATGCAGCCCACCTATTCTGATCCCTTTTCATATACTATGGAGGGCACTAATTGGATTAATGTAAAATGGCTTTTCGAAGTACTGATTTCCATCCTGAAAAATCTTGCAGGGCCCGAAATTATTTTTGTACTGCAGGGACTTGTGACTTTTGACATTATGCTGCTAATGGGTAAAACCAGCTCAAAACTTGCCGATAAACAGCAGATTCAAAAAGGAGGCGCATACATGGCAGCCCTTGTTTTTACTGGTATTTTGGCGCTTATCAGCATGGATTTCCGTCTGATAGGAAGGCCCGAAATGATAAGCCATCTTTTTACTGCCGATTTTCTTTTCCTTTTTGTCTTATGGTATCACAAAAGAGATACTAAATGGATTTTTGCCCTTGTTCCGCTCATGATGCTTTGGGCGAACCTACACGAGGGTTTTGGTACAGGTATGGTCCTCATCGTGGCCTTTTTAGCAGGTAATTGGATTGAATACTATTGGCGAGGCAATGTTGAAAAACCGATGAATCTTACTTGGGCATCCTTGGCTGCGCTGGCTGCAATAGTCGTCAATCCACGTGGACCCGAAATGTGGCTGCATCCCTATAATATTTTTACACAGCTTAACGAAAATCAATACACAACCGAGCTATTTAGCTACAAAAATCCGGAATACTGGCAGAAAGAAGCCTATCTGAATATTGTATTTATGCTCATCGCTGCTTCTGTAATTCTATTTACCGGTCTTTTTGCCTCAAATACAAAACCTGTTCTTCCAGAAAAGGAAATGAAAGGCAAATCGAAAATCAAAACTACTGAGCTTATAAAAGAATCGACCCCATCTCCCTTTTGGAATTATGGCATTGGCTACAGCTTGGTTTTGGGCTTACTTTTTTACCTTAGTTTAACTGCATACAGAAATATACCTTTCTTTGTCATTGCTGCCGCTCCCCTACTTGTATTAGGCTTTGAAAAATTATTCAGGCTGATTATTGGAAGGTTTAAACTTGCAGAAACTTTAATTCCAGTGAAAATATTGGTTTTACTACTGCTTTTTTACCTTGGCATAACAAGCAATACCTATCAAAAATCAGTCGGTTCAAGAGATGAATACGGTCTTCAGGTACTGAATAGCCATAATCCGGTTGCTGCTGCCGAATTTATTAAAGCAAATAAGATCCAGGGACGTTGCTTTTCAG
>CANETR010000293.1 GCA_947441325.1 Saprospiraceae bacterium | reverse complement strand
CCTCAGAAATGCTTTTGCCGATACCACTTCCTTGCCCGATATTTCTGAAAAAAGTTTTGAACTGCAGCCATCGATCGACCACAAATCAAAATCAGATTCTTGTATTAGTGAATTGCTCATTGATGGAGAAAAATATCAATTTGCGGTTTATTGGGTAGGCATTGGTGCTTCCGCAAAACGTGATTATGACAAATTGAAAGCATCGCCGCCTCCGAGTTGGTTACTGCAGGGCGTGAATGAGCCACTTTTCGCTTATGGAATGGGGCTCACCCAGAAATTGCCCGCAAGCAGTGCTACGGTTGCAAAAAGTGTTCGTTTCGCATTCAGCGATCCCAACGCAGATGCGCCTGATCTCTCTATAAATGATTCAAATCCTCCATATTTCGGAGTGATTCCGGTTTATAAAGCTGGAAAATATCAAAAAGTAAAACTATGTTTCAGGAATTTTAATACAACGACCAAAGCGCCAATTTATGTAATGATTGCAAAATATAAGTTGGAGAAAAAAGAAAATTTACAGATTATCAAAAGAGAAAGAGTACAGGAAATTTTCATCAAAAGAGCTGTAGAGTATTATGAAATTCCCCAGGAATAGTAAAAAAGATAGTTAATAGTCCCAAAATGTCCGCAAACCAAACATATAAAAATCTAATTTTCTTGCTGATGCTGTTCCTGGCCTCAAATGGCTTTGCGCAGATACTGGTCAAACCTGTAGATAAGGCATCGCAGGCGCTAAGTAAGAAATTGGAGAAAAGAGCTACACAGGAATTAAGGGAAGAGGTTTCAAAACAGAAGTCAACCTTAAAAAATGAAGCAAGAACCACAACTCAGGATTTAAAAGAGTTGCCCGGCCGTTCCATGCAAAACAGAAAACAGGATACCAGGCCTTCCATGGAAGAGCTTATCAAAGATCAGGAGCTGAAGAACAGATTGGTTGATGCAGATAACAAAACCCGCTTTGTAAATCTTTTTGCACAATGGTGGATGTTGCCAAGCGAGCAACAGCTTAAATTGAGATTGGAATATGAGCGCATGCTCGATTCAATGCGCCAGATCGACAGTTCGCAATATCGTTTTCCAAAACTGGTAAATGAAAACCAGTTTGTGACAATTTTTGGTTGGCATCCGCATTTCAACGGCTCTTCCTACAAATCCTACAATTATAAACTACTGACGGCAATAGCCTATTATTCTTACGACATCGACCCCTACACAGGCGATGCACTCGATACTTTGGTGATCAATGACTTCCTGGGTGGGGAAGACCCTGCCAATGGGATTGTCCCCACGGCGCACAAAAAGGACTGCAAGGTATTGCTCTCTATCACCAGTCATAGCGAAGAAAATAATGCCGTGTTTTTGGAGCCATCAAATGCCGCCGCACGTCAGCATTTGATTGACAAACTGATCTATCTTTTAGACACCTCAAAAGCAGATGGTATAGAAATAAACTTTGAAAATGTACCGGCCATTTATCAGGATGAGTTTTATAAATTTGTAAAAAAACTCTCTTTTAATCTAAGGGGTGTAAATCCAAATTATTCGGTTTGTATGAGCGTACCAGCCTATGACCCGAATAATATTTTCAATTTGGGTAAAATGATAAAGGATGTCGATTTTTTTATTATTAAAGGCTTTGATTTTCAGCTTGATCCAAATTCATCAACCGGTGTGTCCAAAAAACCTGTTTCGCCATTGAATTATTCCCCGGCATCGGGCGAAGAAGATCTTAGGTCAGTGGTGGAGCGATATTTGGCATCAATAGGACAATTTCATGCCAATAGACTTATTCTGGCATTGGCCAACTATGGAACGCTTTGGCGTACCGATGACAAAGGCCATGAGCTGCTCGAATATGTGCCTTATAGCAAAATTCAGTATGACTATGTCATGAGAGATAGCAGCGGGCTCATTCGCATCGATTCAAATTATTTTGTCTATGTGTGGCAAAAACTCGATACCATTAACAATGGCAGATCGATTATTCAGACAGAGCTTTTGTTCGATGATGTGCAGACTTTCAGACACAAATTCCGTTTTCTACAAGAGTATGGTTTGGCGGGCGTAGGCATCTGGCCACTGGGTTATGACGAGGGTTTTGATAATGTCTGGACCGTTATTGAAGAGGAATTTACAACTATTAACATACCGCCTGTTGAGGGTTTTGAACAAATATCGGCAATTTCGAAAAAGGCCAGGAGTTGGAGCCCGATTATGCTGACCGTTTTACTTTACTGGGGAATTTTCGCTGCTGCAGGTTTCTGTATGGCATTGTTAAACGCCGATGCAAGGAGAAGGCTCTTCCAAAGTGGTTTTTTCAGAATGTTATTTCTTGGATTTTTCTCAGCACTAATCTTGCTTTTGGGATCTTATTTCGGACTCTTTGCCGGTAAAAGGTTTATGTTAATTGTTGGGGTCATTTTGGGTGCCTTTTTCGCCTATGGTATCATCGTAATTTTGCAAAAACAGAAATCAAAAGCGCCTTAAATGTTTGTATGAAATTATTGCATAAATATACATACCACTTGCTTCTATTGCCGCTGCTGTTTTTTCAGTTGCTGGCATTGGATATTTATGCACAGGGCGGAAATACGAATAAAAAAATTATTCAGACCAGCCCCGAAGCATTACAGCGCATAACCGATTCATTGGAACAGCTTACCAAAGAACGCTTGGCAATTATCAAAGAAAAGGATATCAAAGTTGAAAATAAAGTTGTTGAGGAACTCAATAGAAACCGTTTCAACACAATATCAAGAAAATATTGGGGTATGCCTACCGAAGCAGCCCAACAAAAGATAGACAGAGGTCGCTATGGTCGCTACCGTGCTCCGTCAAATTTCGACGATTTACTCAAAAATCCGGGCCGTATTCATCGCAACAGAAAAGAAATTCTGGAAGAGCAGAATGTTATAGTTTGGGGCTGGCACCCGCATTTTGCCGGCGAGGCTTTCAGAAGTTACAATTTTGATCTCTTAACTCATGTTGCTTACTATGCTTATGAGTTAAATCCATTTACAGGGGGCTACCAGAATTTTCAGGCCATTTTTGATTTTAAAAATTCGGATCTTATACCCATGGCACATAAGGACTCTTGCCGAGTCTTGCTCACCTTGAGTTGTCACCGTTCCGAAAATGCGGAAATCTTTTTTACCTCTCCAGTCAAAGTTCAGCAAAATCTAATCGACAGCCTCATTTCAGTATTGGACTATGCCGGAGGAGATGGTATTGAAATCAACTTCGAAGAGGTGCCTACTGAGTATAAAGAAGACTTTCTCGAATTTGTGAAGGAACTGTCTTTCCGTCTTAGAGAGCACAATAACAATTTTACCATTGCAATGACTCTTCCCTTATATGATACAGAGAAGATCTATGATATGGGATTTTTGCAAAATTGGGTAGATGTTTTTATCATATCCGGCTTTAATTTTCACCTCAGGCCGGGGGGCGTTAACAAAGGACCGCTCTCCCCATTGTTTAATGACGATGCCGCTGTAAGGGGAAGTTATCTCTCTTATGCACAATATACCAATCTCGATTCTGTGCTCCGTTCACCTGGAACGATCCAGTCGGTACAGCTGATGCACAGCGAGGAGTATATGAACAAATTGCTCGACACACTCAATGCCTTTATCTTAGCGGCCAAAATTGAAAATCTGGAATACAACAGATATGACATGGGCGATGTGCTTAGAGTGATTCAACTTTATGATCCCTTGCTCAATAATGGTAATATCAGACAAACCATGAGAAGGGCAGCCTGCAAGGTCGAGCTTGCCAAGTTTTATCAACCGCAGGAAAGGGTCAACTTCTTTTTATTTAATCCAGAATGGGATACGGTTTCGATCTATGAGTTCGATGTTTTTAATGGACTTGGGGGCATTTTGTCAAAAACGGATACCGTTACTGATGACATCAGCCGAGCGGTGGAACGTTACACAAAGGCTATTGGTAAAAAACATAGCAGCAGTCTTGTTTTGGGATTACCTTATTATGGTTCGGTCTGGCAAACCAGGGGAGGGCAGGAGTTCCTGGGTTATCTTTCTTACGCACAGATTAGAAATCTTATTCGCAGCGG
>CANETR010000292.1 GCA_947441325.1 Saprospiraceae bacterium | reverse complement strand
TAGTAATGTGCTGATGCTTGTAACCAAGTTCCAAAAGTAGTTTAATACTGGCGCTGGATTGTGCAATCAGCAACTGAAAATTGAGCACAAAAACCAACAATGACAATCCTATTATAATTGCACCTATTGATAGGACCAGCAAAACCAACAAATTGAGTGCTGTTTTCAATTCTCCACCAATAAGTCCACCCCTGCTCAACTCCAGGTCTTTATCTTTTAGAAATTTTTCTAAATTCGTATTATAGGGATTATCTGTAGATGCCGCAATCTGAGTGGGTGCTTTTTTCTGCTGAAAGCCATATTCACGATTGGCATATTCCATAAAACTCTGTGGCACTAATATGGAATTGATATTTTTGGTAAAGCCACAGATGTACATTTTATATTTTTTTCGCTTGTCTTTACCTGAAATTTGGATATCAAATTCAAGAGAACTAACAAAATCGGCACTGATTTTTGGCAGGCCCTGTCCGGCACCGAATCCAAAGTTGTAGAGCGTCAGGTAATCGTTTGACATAATTACCGGAATCAGTTCTTCGCCCTCCTGCCACTTAAATTCACTGATATCTCCGTCGATAAAGGTATTTGGAATGGATTGAAAAAATAGTAGGGTCGAAAATCCAAGCTGTTTCATATCGGCCCAAACCTCATAACGGTTCGACTCGAAAGGTTCGACTTTTTTAAAAAATGGCTTTTTGCGCATTTCGTCAATCTCAGCCTCGGAGAAACTTTTTTCACTGGTAGTTCTTACCCTCTTGTTGAGAATAAGAATATTACTATCCCTAGCCCCTTTTGCCAAAATCTGCACATCGATATAGACCTGCAGGGCAAATAATAGCAATAAGAGTCCTATGAAAACCCCAACGGATGCTCCTAAAATTTGCCAGGGACTTTTGTTTCCCCATAGAACTGTTTTTAACATAGACAGAATTTTGGGAATTTACAGGTATCTTCTTCTGATGAGTTTAATAAAATCGCGTGCTGTGCTTTTTTTATCTTTTGAAAGCCAATTAAATTGATCGATGAGGTTGTGTTCCATAAAACTTCTGGCCTTGTCAAAATATCCTGCACTGTTGAAAATAGCTACTGCTTCATTAAACTTTTTGCTGTCGCCACCGAATAGTTCTTTGGTAAAAAGCAATTTCTCATTTATACCCAATACCTTCGATAGGTCAGAAACAGGAGATTCACTGAGCTTTGCCGCAAGATCTGTAGCCTGTTTAAAAATAAATAGTTCTTCAAAATCAGGATTAAAGTCAGTATCTGAGGGTATAATCTCTGTAGGGGTCTGCACCGTATTACTTACAATGCTTTGTGGCTCTTCTTTGACTGAAACAGTTTCAATAATAACATTTTCTGTTTTTACAATTTCCGTATCAATATGCTTTTCATTTGACAAAATGACTGTGTCTGTATTGTTTTCGATCACAGTTTCTTTTTGAGTCAGAATGCTAGTATCAGTAGTCGGCTCTTTGGAGATTTCTACTTTTGGCGTTTCATTAAAAACGAGTGTGGGCGTTTTTTTAATGATTTCCTCTTTTTTTTCTGGCTGTTCAATCTTTGTTGGAACTATCTCGGGTTTGACTTCCACTTTAGCTTCAACTGTTTTTTGAACTACCGGAGCAGATTTACTGAATTCTGAAAACAGTACTGTTTCATAAAACTCTCTGAGCTGCATGAGCAATACATCTCTGTCTAATGCTGATACATTTCCACTTAAAGAGGATAAAAATTCATAATACCTGTTGAGCTTATCGAGCCTACTTTTGATTTCTTCTAAATTCATAGTGCTTTTTTTTACAAAAAAACGAAAGATAAATGATTTTATGCGGAATTAAACTGAAATTTTGGCAAAAAACATGAAAGCTTAATTTCAGAAAGGAAGTTACCTGAAAGGAATTTGAAAATACATTGAATGTAGCGCATGTCCTACAATATATGATTTGCCTTTTTTATAGCTCTATACTTTTTGAAACATGTGAGGAGATGAAATTTCTTTCACGCTTTCCACTTTCACTTTCATCTTTCATTCTTTCATTCTTTTATCTAGATTAAAACACAGATTTGGACTTTGTCCACAGCTGATTGGACAGATGCACACAGATTTTTATACAGCTACGTTAATACTGATCCGATTGCTATCGGATTAAACTGATTAACTACGTTAAGACGGATCCGATAGCTATCGGATTTCACGGATTGACGAACTAATTAAATTTTGCTCCGGAAGGGCAATATTTTTGTAGCCGAAAGGCAAAAAAATAAAAAAGCTGCATCGCAGCGACATTTTAATTCAATTGAGCTCCAGCGGAACGTCCTGTTCTTAGCCGCAGGCGGTAACAGAATTTGAGCCACGTAGTGGTGACCTATGGCAAATAAACCAACAAATTCCCGAGCAAATTGAATAATGTAAAATAATGAGCAGCCCAAATAAAGCAATTATTTTAAAATCAGACTTGCACCTCATCTTCAAAAACGCTAACTTTGTAAGACATCTAAAAAAATAACAATGGAATTCCCCGAAAAGTACATCAACCCCCTGACCGATTTTGGTTTTAAAAAGCTCTTTGGCGAAGAAGTCAACAAAGACTTGCTGGTCGATTTTTTGAATGAACTGCTGCCTGAACCGCATAAAATCAAAGAACTGACTTATCAGCAAAATGAGCATCTGCCGCTCCAGGAGCAGGATAGAAAGGCAATTTTTGACCTTTATTGCGAAAACGAAAAAGGTGAAAAGTTTATTGTTGAGATTCAAAAAGCAAAACAAAACTATTTCAAAGACAGATCTATATTTTATGCAACCTTTACGATTCAACAACAAGCTGTAAAAGGAAGTAACTGGGACTTCAAGCTGGCTGCCGTATATACTATTGGTATTCTGGATTTTGTTTTTGAAGAAGATAGAGATGACAAAAGCTACATCCACAAAGTTTTACTAAAAAATCAGAACAATAAAGTTTTTTATGATAAGCTCACCTTCATCTACATCGAGTTGCCCAAATTTGACAAAAGTGCTGAACAGCTTGAAAGCAAAATTGAAAAATGGATCTATGTATTAAAATATTTGGCAAAATTGCAGGATAGACCTGTTGCATTACAAGAGAAAATATTCACCAAACTATTCGCTGCGGCTGAAATCGCCAAATACAGCCGGGAAGAGCGTGAAATTTATGAAAACAGCCTCAAATACTACCGTGATATTAAAAATGTGGTAGATACTGCTTATGAGGATGGAAAGATGGAAGTAGCAAAAAATTTAAAGAGAATGGGCTTTAGTGTTGAGCAAATTATCGAGGCTACTGGTTTGAGCAGAGAGGAAATCGAGAAATTATAACATAACAAAGCTCATATTTTCAATCAGCAACAGACTCCTAGGTTTTAACCCTGCACTGATAACCATTTTGCCCGAAGCTATTCCGATAGCTATAGGAAATCGGTCTCCTTTGCTGTTGTGCTTTCATAAGGTTAAAACCTTCTTTCGCAAAAATCCTATGGCCCTCGAAAGCTTTCGGGGTAGCCTCGGATTTTTATGTAGCAGAGGAGGCCTGGGTTTCAACCCGGGACCTATTACAGCTCCAGCGGAGCGGCCTGTTCTTAGCCGACAGGCGGTAACAGGATTTGAGCCACAGCGTGGTGACCTGTAAAATCGCCGTTTGTAAAAATTTTATTACCAAATTCAGAAAATGAAGAGGTCATCCCTACGGGACTTTTTCACATCTTCGCCATTCGGCTAAGAACAGATGACCCCTATGGGGCCAGTAACCGATGAAAAAATTACCTTTCGCAAAAAATCTGATGGTTTTAAGCTTAGATTTTCTTCACCTTTGCATACCTGGATTTCAATCCTCATCCTCTGAGCTTTGTGGACTTTAAAGCACCTTTTAATAAATTACTAAAAGGCCCTGATGGCTCTTACCCAAGTGGGAGTCGGTGAATTTTTAGTGAAACTGTTTGGTATGCCTGCACCAAAATAAAATCGAAAAGCATAAGTTGCATTCTCTTCTGTACTACTCCAATAATTTGCAGCCGATAATTGGGTCGCCCCTGACAATTGAGACAACTTTTTTGCGACATCAAAATAAT
>CANETR010000291.1 GCA_947441325.1 Saprospiraceae bacterium | reverse complement strand
GATGACAAGATAGGGACTTTTATATAAGGAACAAATCAATTTTGAGTCGATTTGAAGAATTCTTTCAGAGATTATCCCTGATTATCATCTTCTTCTTTCATTTGTTCTTTCAATTCAGAGAATACATCGAGATCTCCAAGCGTGTTACGCTCAACTTTGTTCTGAGTTTTTTCCAGATCATCCTTAGCGTCTTTATCCTGCTTTTTCTTCTCGGTTTTTTCTTTTTCTTCTCCGTCTTTTTTCACATCGCTGAAGAAGCGGGTGTGAGAAACAAGGATACGTTTGTCGTCGCGGTTGAATTCAATCACTTTGAAAGGCAGTGTTTCATCTACCTCTGCAAGGTTACCGTCTTCTTTTTTCACGTGACGGATTGGCGCGAATGCCTCGAGTCCGTAAGGTAGAAGTACGATAGCACCACGGTCGTCGCGGCGAAGAACTGTAGCCTCATGAACAGAACCAACAGGGAAAAGATTTTCGAAAGTATCCCATGGATTTTCCTCAAGCTGTTTGTGGCCTAAAGAAAGTTTACGATTGTCTTTGTCTACTTCAAGTACGATTACATCTAATTTTTCACCAACTTTTGTAAATTCTGCAGGATGTGCAAAACGTTTTGTCCATGAAAGATCAGAAATGTGAATCATGCCACCAATACCTTCTTCAAGTTCGATGAAAACACCATAAGGCGTGAGGTTTTTAACCTCGCCGCTGTGACGCGTTGCTTTGGCATATTTTTCTTCGATAATTGACCAAGGATCATCGCTAAGTTGTTTGAGCGAGAGAGACATTTTACGCTCTTCGCGATCGATGGTAACAACCTTTGCTTTGAATGTATCGCCTTCTTTGAAGAAGTCACGAGAGTTGATTGGCTGGCTGCTCCAAGAGATTTCAGAAACGTGGATAAGACCTTCAACACCTGGTGTGATTTCGAGGAATGCACCGTAATCTTCAATGTTGACAATTTTACCTTCCACAACAGAACCTGGCTGAATGTCATCGGCCAAAACATCCCATGGGTGTGGAGTAAGCGCCTTGAGGCTCAAAGAAATACGTTTTTTATCATCGTTGAAGTCAAGAACTACAACATTCAATTTCTGACCATTGTACAATACATCGCTTGGATGTTTGATACGACCCCAAGAAATATCTGTGATGTAAAGAAGACCGTCAACACCACCCAAGTCGAGGAATGCTCCAAAGTCGGTGATGTTCTTAACAGTTCCTTCCAATACCTGACCTTTTTCAAGTCTTGAAATGATTTCAGAACGTTGTGCTTCAATATCACTTTCGATAAGTGCTTTGTGAGATACAACTGCATTTTTGATGGATTCGTTGATTTTAACAACTTTGAAATCCATAGTTTTGCCCACAAACATATCATAATCCGTAATTGGTTTGATATCGATTTGTGAACCAGGAAGGAAGGTTTCCAAGCCATTAACATCAACAATAAGACCACCTTTGGTTTTGCTGATAACATGACCAGTTACTACGTGTCCTTCTTCGAAAGCAGTTACGATATTGTCCCAAGCGCGGAGCAATTTAGCTTTGCGGCGAGAGAGTACAAGGCGACCGTTTTTGTCTTCTGGATTTTCAACATACACTTCAACCAGGTCACCTATTTTGAGTCCTGGCATATCGCGGAACTCAGAAAGTGGCACCAAGCCATCTGATTTGTAGTTAAGGTCGATAAGTACATCGCTATCGAGCATGGCAACTACTTTACCAGCTACAATTTCAAATTCTTTAATAGAATTCAAAGTTTGATCGTACTCATTCAATAAGTTGTTTGCCAACTCGCTACTGTAGTTGTTTTGGCCACTTTTGCCCAAACCCCAGTTAAAATCATCATGAGCAGTTACTACAACTACTACTTCGTTGTTTTCATTTTCCATTTTATGGAAGGTTCCCATCCGGGACGGTTTTTTGGTTAAAAAATAGAATTTCAGTCACTCTTGGCTATTTTTAGCGAAAAGTGCTGCAAAATTAAGCTTATTAATCGAAAATAAAGAATTAATAATTAAATAAATGGCTGAAATTGGAGATTTGTCTAAACTAAATCTAGCTTCTTCGAAATTGAAGAAATAATAGCGTGGGTATATAGGCTTGAAGGAGCCTTTGGTTTTATGAATTTTTTGAGTCAGAATCCAGTTTTTCGAAGAAAATGCCCCTTGAAACGGCCATATATTTATCTTCCCCACCGATAACCTCCTGTTCCTCTTCGGCACTGATACGTTTGCTGAATGGGGCATCCAGGCCACTCTCGCGGCAAACTGCCTTTACATGTTCTAGGTCATCGGCCATTGGAATTAACTGTGAGATTTGCTCAAAAGGTTTTCGGCGATAATCACCACTCAGTCCACAAGCTTCCACAATTTTGCCGCGGTTTGCCCATTTGTCACAATATGCTGCTGCGTCAGGATAAAATTGAATTTCATCAATGCAAATGACATCGAAGTTGTTTATGTATTGATCAAGATCTGCAAGGCGAATGCATGCCACGGCCCTGTAGCTCAATTTGTCGTGGGTTACAATCATCGATTCGGTACTTTCGTATCGGTCATCTTTGGCATATTTTATGAGCAAACAATTTTTTCCGGCAATTTTATAGCGGCGATATCTTGTAAGCAATAAAGTACTTTTGCCCGAAAACATAGGGCCAATAATAAGATTGAGCTTTCCTTGCATTTTTGATCTTTATTTATTCGAACAAAATTAAAAAAAATGCTTTAAAGTCAATTAAAGAATCAAATAAGTATTCAAATTTTGAACGCTTTGATAAATTTGCAAAAAAACAGACTCAGTATGTACTCAAAATTATTTCAACTATCGCTTTTAGCAATGATCCTATTTTCTTGTTCTAATCAGCAAGAGCAAGATAAAAATCTTGATAATCAGCATCTAACCTTAGACGAAAAAGGGATAAAAAATTATTTAAAAACTACGGCGGCCATACAAAATGAATCGTCAGCCTTGTTTAGTGAATTGAATAAGGGAGAAGAATTGAATGATGCTACAAAGGAAGAGCTCGAAAAAATTATAATTAAAGGAGGCTTCAATTCTTTGAATCAATTTATGAATCTTAATAAGAAGGTTGTAATCATTTTTAAATCTTTACATATCCAAAAGGATGATAATGAACAAAGAATGGCAAAAATAAAGCAGTTTAAAATTGACTCAACTGAATTTAAACTGGTTGAAAAATATATACAAGAGCTGGCTGAAGCTTTTCAAGACATCGATTTTACTAAAAATACCAAGGAATAGGCCTAAAATTTTCAGAAAAGGACAACCCGAAGCCCCTCTTACTTGTTTAGCTCTTAAATAAATTTCATCAACATGAAAAAAGTTAAAAGGGCAATTGTTTGGTTTAAAACTGACTTGAGGCTGCACGATAATGAGGCTTTAAATGAAGCATTGAAAATAGCCGATGAAATATATCCGGTTTATGTTTTCGATGAAAGAATTTTCAATGCAATTAGTGAAAATGGTTTTAGAAAGACTGGCGCTTTCAGGGCGCAATTTATCATCGAATCAGTTTTAGATTTAAAAACCTCTCTGAAAGATAAAGGGATAGACCTGATTATTAGAATTGGTAAACCCGAACTTGAAATTACGGAAATAGCCCGTCAAATCAAGAGTTCCTGGGTTTTTGGCCTTATGGAGCGACTGCCAGAGGAAGCTGCTGTGCAAAACAGTCTTGAGAAAAATTTATGGGCTATAGGGCAGGAGCTGCGATTGTTCAGAGGCAAGATGCTCTATTATACTCAGGATCTTCCTTTCCCAGTAACACACACACCCGACACTTTTACTGCTTTCCGCAAAGAGGTGGAGAAAATTACGCCAATAAGGGAGCCGCTACAAAGTCCTTCGGGCTTTAAGTCTTGGACCACAGAAATTGAAAAGGGTGAAGTTCCAACTCTTTCTGTTTTTGATCTTCAATTACCGGAAACTGACAGTCGGACTGCCTTAGAATTTAAAGGTGGTGAAACTGAAGCACTGAAAAGGCTGCAGTTTTACCTATGGGATAGCAGACTGGTAAGTACTTATGAAGAGAGTAGAAATGGGCTTATTGGAGGAGATTTTTCTACAAAATTATCTCCT
>CANETR010000290.1 GCA_947441325.1 Saprospiraceae bacterium | reverse complement strand
TAAGGGACTCATTACTTTATTATTATTACTAAAAAATTCCATTACTTTTCTAGCTACTCTTGGCGACATATAGGCCCCTCCATTTTCTATCGACTTTAAGACTTTGAAAATGTCGTCCTTAAAACTTTGTTTATCAATAAAACCTACAGCCCCTTTCTGCATGATATGATAAATCGTGTCGGAATCATCTATCTCAGAATTCATAATAATGGATACATTGGGTTGTTTTTTTAATATCCTATCTATGGCATCCACCCCATTCATTTCGGGCATCATAATGTCGAGAATGACAATATCGGGTTGTTCGTTCGATCTTAAAAATTCCAGTGGATTTGTGTAATAATTTTCACAGTGATATTCCTGTGAATTGTTGATCTGTTTTCGCAGAATTTCTGCTGTAATGAGGTTGTCCTCAATAATAGTTACCTGTTTCATGTTTTTTTGTGTTTTGATTTAAGATTGGTTTATTGGAAATCATAACACAAAGTTGAGGCTAATATCAGGCTAAAAGGATGACCGAAGACAGCAGTGGCATTGACCTTGGTCAATGATGATAGTGACTTGCGTCAATATTGTAATAAAAATAAAAAAGGCAGCCTATTGGCTGCCAATATTTGCTATTTAGCGTAAATTATATCTGATTATTTTCAGACGGATACCGCAGCCTTTATATGCGGATGCGGATCGTAACCGATAAGTTCAAAATCCTCAATTTTAAAATCAAAGATTGACTTAACTTCAGGATTAATAATCATTTTTGGCAATTCCCTCGCTTCGCGGGCAAGTTGTGTGTGTGCCTGTTCCAAATGATTGAGATAAAGGTGTGCATCGCCAAAAGTATGGACAAAATCACCGGCTTTCAGTCCGCATACCTGCGCCATCATCATCGTGAGTAGTGCATAGGATGCGATATTAAATGGCACGCCAAGGAAAGTGTCGGCACTGCGCTGATAGAGTTGACAAGAAAGTTTGCCATCGGCCACATAAAACTGAAAAAGACAATGACATGGTGCAAGGGCCATACTGGGAATATCCTCCACATTCCAGGCAGAGACTATGATTCTGCGCGAGTCGGGATTTTTTTTCAAGGTTTCCACCACCTGTTTGATCTGGTCGATGCTTCCGCCATCGCGGGTAGTCCAGCTGCGCCATTGCTTGCCGTAAACAGGTCCTAATTCGCCGTTTTCGTCGGCCCATTCGTCCCAGATACTTACTTTATTGTCTTTCAGGTATTTTACATTGGTATCGCCGTCGAGAAACCAAAGTAGTTCGTGAATGATGCTGCGAAGGTGTAATTTTTTTGTAGTTACCAGCGGAAAACCTTCTTCAAGATTAAAACGCATCTGATAGCCAAAAACCGAGATGGTACCTGTCCCTGTACGATCTTCTTTTTTTACACCATGATCGAGTATATGCTGCAGTAAATCGTGATATTGTTTCATATTGCAGTGAAAATCAAATTAAAAATAATCAAATAAAAGTTCGACACAAAAATAATAACTTTACATGGAAATTTAACCCCTTCAATAATTTTAAGCAATAACACTTATGAAATTGAAATTATTTTTTGTCTCAATCTGCTGTTTTTACCTATTTGGATCCTGCAAAAATGAAGTTGCAAAATCCGAATCTTCCCAAAAATCAGATGCTGCTTCAATTTCAGAGAATACAGACAACAATAACAAACCACAAAGTCCAGAAGAAAAGGCTAAAGCAATAGATGAAGCCGTAAAAAAAATAGAATCGCTACAGTTAAGAAAAGTAATTTCCCGTTATCAGAATCCAAATCCGAATTATTACTACGACATTGCCGATTTCCATGCTTTTTACGATGGAGAAGAGCTTGTAAAATTAATTGACTTTGTAGGTGAAGAGGGTTACAACACAGCACTCTCCTACTATTTCAAAGATAAAAAAGTCTTCTTTTCCAAGACCGAATCTTCTTATATGGATGCGGAATATTTGGTATGCAAAACTTACTTAGAGGATGAAATTATTTTTAGAATAATAAATAAGGAAAAAGGGCCACAAGATGAAAATACCGATTTTTCCAAGACCAAAGAACTGGTTCTGGAAGATGATGCTCTTGTAAAAAAACAAAAAATCTTCAAAGAAGACTTTAAAGGTAGTATGGATAGATTCAAAGCATCAAAAATTGAAAAATAAGCCAATAGAAAAATGCTGTTGAATTTTGGGAAAATTTTGTTGCTCATTTTAGTTGCTTTGTCTGTTTATGTAATGGGCAGCATTGCCTTTCCCTATCTTATACCGCCCTTTCCGACCAACATAGATTTTTTGGTTCAAAAACCAGATAAACTGCTTGCTGAAAGGCATTATATGATTGCCTTTTACACCCATATCAGCAGTGCTGTTTTAACTTTGGCAGCAGGGCTTACACAATTTTCAAAAACCCTGATGTTTAAATATCCGATTTGGCATAGAAACATAGGCAAATTTTATGTTTTTACAGTGCTTTTTCTTTCCGCACCTTCAGGATTAGCTATGGCCTTTTACGGCAGTGGTGGTGCTTCGGCAAAATGGGCTTTTTTGCTACAAGCCTTCGGTTGGTGGTATTTCACCTTTATGGCTTATGTCACTGTGCTAAAAAAAGACCTACTAAAACATGGGGAATATATGCTACGGAGCTATGCTATGGCTTTTTCGGCTATAACACTAAGGGCTGGCACTTATCTGGTTTCCTGGTATAAATTTGCTTATGAACTACGTTGTAGCGATGAAGCAAACAGTATGCTCTGTTATCCTAACTTTTATGTAGCAGAAGCTTGGTTGAGTTGGATATTGAATCTATTCTTGGCCGAACTGTTCATTCTATTTGGAATTATGCACTATTATTTTCCTGGACTAAAAAAGAAAAACAACTTATAGATTTTCAAAACTGAGATTATAGCTTTCATATTCAATTTTTAACTATAATATAAAGTCTTAATAAAATTCTTCTTAATTTTGCAAAATTGCTTTTAAACAAAACTTACAAACTAAATTCCTTTAACAATGAAAAAAATATTACTGTCGATTGTAGCTGGGCTTGCTGGACTATTTACAGCACAAACATCTTCAGCACAATCTTGTACGCCTGTCAACTGTCTTAGCTCTTTACCAGCCTATGGTGGCATTTGCGATACGATTTTGTTAACCGGACGCGTAGGAACTGCCTATTCCGATTTTGAGTCATTCCACATCACTACTGCCTGTTTCGATGCGGTAGTCATCTCACCTGCTAATGCAGGAACTAACATTAGAATTGTTCGCGTTGATAATTTTACGTACACAGGATTACCTACCGGACTCACAGCAGCTGCCAATCAAACTACTTTTTCAGCACCTTCAAATGGTTGCATACGCGTTTCGGGTACACCTACTGTTGCTGGTGTTTTTGCCGTAACAGCTAACTTTTTGGCAGACATCAATGCCTATCCTTTTGGATGCGGCAGCTTTCCTATTGCACAGAACGACAATGCAGCTAGTTATGCTTTAGATCTTATTGTCTTGCCAAAGCCAGACTTTACCATTCCAAAAACAAGTTTCTGTGCCAATGAACCGGCTGTAACACTCAGTTTAGTTGCAAACTCTACAACAGGAGGCACTTTCATTGGTCCTGGCGTAAGCGGCACAAGCTTTAATCCTGCAACTGCAGGCGTAGGCACACATATCCTCAAATACCGTGTAACCGCACAACAAGGAGCTGCCATTGCTCCTGCAACAGATAGCTTTAGCATTACTGTTACTGTAAATCCGAATGTAAGCACAACCTTAAATAGCACCAATCAAACCTGTGCGGCAGGCGGAACAGTAACAAACAATGTTACAGGTGGCACTGCTCCTTTTACTTATGTATGGAATAATGGTGCAACAGCTGCCTCACTAAGCAATCTAGGCGCAGGAAGCTATCAGGTGACTGTGACAGATGCAGCTGGTTGCTCAATAAGCAATTCAGCCTCTGTAAGTTCAAGCGTTGTTATACTCAATACAAACTCCCCAACAACTACAAACTCTATTTGTGGCGGAGCAACTGGTACAGCCTCTGTAACTGCGACAAACGGAACAGCGCCTTACACTTATGCCTGGAGCAATGGTGGAAACAC
>CANETR010000289.1 GCA_947441325.1 Saprospiraceae bacterium | reverse complement strand
GCATGCAGGATAATTAGACTACAATCGGCATAATTATCGCCCATTGCAGACTCCATACACTCCATCACTGCTCTTCTTGTATTGACAATTCTTGCACTTGCTGAATGAAATTGTAACATAGATTTTGATTTTTAAGATGATGAATTTTATAAGTTGGTAAAGCTAACTTATTGGCAAAAGTAACAGTGTGACAAATGTCACTTTACTCTAAGATTTTAAACATTTAATTATTAAAATAATATTTTTGAAAACCGCACTTAGTTAAGAATTAAAAAACCGAAGTGAATAATCACTTCGGCCCTTTAATTATGAAATTTACCGTTCTATTCTCCGAATATTTCCTTTAGTTTTTCCTCCAGAGCTGGTCCTCTGAGATTTTTCCCGATAATAACGCCATTTTTATCTAAAAGAAGGGTTTGTGGAATACCTGTAACTTTATAAAGTTGTGCGGGCGCTGATCTCCAACCTCCCAGGTCGCTTACATGATGCCAAGTCAATTTATCATCCTGAATAGCACCTTTCCATCTTGCTGCATCTGTATCGAGTGAAACGCCAAGCACATCAAATCCTTTCTCTTTGTATTTGTTATAAACTGCTACTACATTTGGATTCTCTCTACGGCAAGGTCCACACCAGCTTGCCCAAAAATCGAGCAAAAGGACCTTACCACGCAGGCTTTTCAGGCTTTTTGTTCCTCCCTCAGGAGTTGCTGCGGAAAAATCGGGCGCTTCATCACCAATCTCTGTACTGCTTTTAAGCTGCAAAATCTGTTGGTCGAGGAAATTGTCAAGAATCTGATTTTGTCCGCGATACATTTTCTGATATTGTTCGGCATAGTTCAAAAAAAGCTTTTTGTTGCTGGCCATTACGCCAAAAGCAGCAGCAAGCAAGGCCGGTTTATATTGCGGATTTTTGCTGCCTACTTTAGCAAGATTCTGATCCAGGTAGTATTGTACTTTTTCTTGAGAAAGACCCACCTGAACAAGGTTAGATGCATAATTTTTGAAAGCCTCATAGAAAAATGCCACGCGTAGATAAGAGCTGTCAGACAGATTTGCGAATTGGAAATAATTTTCACCAATATAGTCGCCCTCTGTTTGCTCTGGGCTTTTCTGGTTGTTGTGGAAACTTTGATAAGTGTAGAGCGCAACTATTTTAGATAATTCGGGCTGTTCCTTTTTCAATCTGTTGTAGAGGTCTTTACGACGAAAATCTAATTCAAAAATTGCCTTTTTTGTTGCTGCCTGTTTTTCTTTATTACCGGCATTTTGTTGAAATTCTGTAATCAACGTTAAGAATTCATTGCCTTGTACCTTGATACTATCGACCATGGATTCGAAAGAACTGTTCACTTTTGAATCTTCGAAGCTAATTTGTTGCATTGCTGTGCAGGTTCCTTTTAAAACTATTTTGTCTTCAAGGCCCAAAAGCACTGGTCTCATGTCTGAAATGCTGTTATTGACAAGGCGACCCAAGTAATAATTACCAAAAGCTACATTTTTAAGGTTGAAATTAAATTCAAAACCATTCTTAGCTTTAGTAGCCGTAACTTTTGCGATTTCTTCTACCTGAATACCTGTCCAGGAGTAAAGGCGCAGGGTATCAACAGCACAGCTGTCTTTATCTGACAACTGAACAGAAAGCTGAAGCTGCTTCAATGCTTTGCTTTGAGCTTGTAAATTAGTTCCTAAGCACAATATTGACAACAATGATATGCAGGCCGTCAGAGTATAGTTTTTTGACATAGAATTTTATGATTTTTATTTGAGGCTAAAATTAACAACAATTTTTGAATTTCAAATTAAAAGAAATTTTGATAGGATATTATTAACAAGCATTGGGCCAATTTTTTTTTAGAATTGAGATCTGAGACATTAGACTTTTAGACTTGAGATTTGAGACATGAGATACTAGACTTAAAGACTTTAGTCTCGTCTTTCGGAAGAGATCAGCACATAAAAATTTAGAAGGTAGAGGGTAGAGGGTAGAAATTAGAAACAAAAAAAGAAAATCTTCAGAGTTAAGCATCAGAAATCAGCTATGTAAACATAAACTTCATAACAATTAACTATCAACTTTATCACCATCAACAATCAACTTCTTTTACAGACTTCAGACTTTTAGACATTAGACACTATACGAAAGAACTATCAACTTCTTTTACAGACTTCAGATTATCAGACTTTAACAATAAACTTCAAAAACGAACAACTTCAAAACTATCAGCCATCAACTTCATAAACATAAACTATCAACTTCATAACCATCAGCCATCAACTTCATAACAATTAACTATCAACTACTTTACCATTACATTTAACCCATCAATACAAAAAATTCCTTTTTTCTTTCGCCTTTCATCTTTCATCTATAATCTTTCTTATCTTTGCAGCGATTTCAGGGGGGACCTCAAAATAAGGAGACACCAAGAATCTGTTATTGAATATTTTACAGAAAGAAAGCGGCAGCTATGATTCACTACCAGAAAAAAATCAATGGCCGGATACGGGAACTGGAATCGATTGAACCCGGTTGCTGGATTAGCATCAGCCCTCCATTCAACATAGTTGAACTGGAAAAGTTAGCCGAAAAGTTGGATATCGATATAGACTATCTGACCGACCCCCTAGACATTGATGAACGAACACGTTTCGAGTCTTCGGACAATATCAAACTTATAGTTATTAACACGCCGGTACTGAACGATAATACCACCGAGGAAAGAACGCTCTACATTACAGTTCCTATAGGTGTCGTATTTATGCCCGAATATATTATAACGATTGCCTCTTATGAAAATGCGGTACTCCAACATTTTAAAGAAGGTAAAACCAAGGCTTTCAATCCTCACGATCATTCTTCGTTCGTATTGCAGATTATGGAGCAAAACGTTATTGCCTACCTGCGATGCCTGAAAGATATCAATGTAAGACGCAATGTGGTGGAGCAAGAGGTATATGAGTCGAGTAAAAATTCCGACCTCAGAAAACTTCTGAACCTGGAAAAATCTTTGGTTTATTTTGCAACCGAGTTGAGCGCTATTGGGCAGATGATGTTAAAAATGCAACGTACCGATTTCCTCAACATCAGACATGATGAAGACAAGGTTGATCTGATGCAGGACATCATCATTGACAACTCGCAGGCACAGGAAATGTCAAACATTTATTCCAACATCTTAGCCAGTACCATGGAGGCTTTGGCATCGATGATTTCGAATAATCTGAACGAAGTGATGAAACGACTCACACTCATTACACTTGTGCTGATGATTCCAACGCTGGTGGCTAGTTTTTTTGGCATGAATGTACCTTTGCCTTTGGTTGGTAATTCTCCCCTAGCCTTTTGGATAATTATGGGTTGCTCCGTGCTGGTTTCTACCTTACTGGTCCTGTTTTTTCAGAGAAAAAAAATGTACTGATTTTATTTTAAGGGCGGCACTTTGTACAACCTTAAAAGACTGTCCCAACCTATCGCCACCAAAAAATTTCCATCTGGACTTATGGCTACTGCCTGAATATAGGTTCCTTTTGTCGAAACACCTGCCACAGGCTGTCCATTTTTTCCGTCATAAATGTAAATAACTCTGTCGTTCCCAACTCCTGCATAATAGGATTTGTCTTTTGTATAGCCGCCAAAATAATGTTCACAAAGTAAGGGGCTTGGCTCGTTGTGCCATTTTTCGACATCTGCCGGCAATTCACTCAAAAGGCTGATATTGTCAATGCTTTGAATATTCACTGAACTGCTTTGCCATTTTCCAAGGCGATCAGCGGGCTTTGTTTGAAATTCAAATTTCCAACTATCTGATTTATTATTCCAATAAAAATCGACATAGATACTTTGCCCTCTCGTGTCTTTAATAGCAATTTTATTTTCTTTTTTTGTGAAAGACAGTTCTAATTGCGAATTAACAAATGCTTCACTTTTATAAAGCTCTTCAGCTGCTACATCTGCAGTAAATCTTCTTGGTCGTTGCCATTCGCGTGCTGCAAGCATAATGTGTCTGCCATCTTTGCTCCAAACTCCATCCTCGAGGCAATTATTAGGATAAATTATATCTTTTGGTCCCCAATCCAAAAGTCTGTTATCTGCTTTATCCCAGATTTTCATGG
>CANETR010000288.1 GCA_947441325.1 Saprospiraceae bacterium | reverse complement strand
TTTAAGCGGTGCTTTGGTTGACTATAATGTATATAAATGTTCAGATAGCAAATGGATTGCTCTTGCAGCTCTTGAACTAAAATTTTGGGATGCCTTCTGCGACCGAGCTTTGAAACCGGAATGGAAAAGGAATCAGCAATACGAATTGTCGCTTCATGTTTTTCCTAAGCATGAGATGGAAGATTTTTTCAAGCAGAAGAGCAGAGATGAGTGGGTGGATTGGGCAGCCGAATATGACTTTTGTCTCAGTCCTGTTCTTGAACTTTCTGAATTGGAAAAATCAGCGCATTATCAAGAAAAAGAATTAATAATTGAATCTAAAAACAAGGGTTTAAAATATTTGAAAAGACTTCTTTAGTAACTTAGGGACGAAAAGATTCAACAAAATCAATTATTTATTGTCTTATTGTTTTTAAGGTCTATTAATCTATGAACAGCCTATATTTTATAAGTATTAAGTTTTGGCAAATAGACTTGACCTTATTGTTAGTTTTACCAAATTATTACTTAAATTTGTCGCAACTATAAAAATGAATTATTAACAGCAAAAATTCAATTCAAAACATTTTTATGTATAGAAATCTATTACCTCTATTGCTTTTTTTGGCTTTTGCATTCACTGTCAATGCACAAACTGCTAAAATTGGAACACCTAAAAGCTGGTCGCTAAAAAATTCGGGTCAAAGAGAACTCAGTGTTCAACAATTACCTGCCTTTGATCTTGCAGCTCAACTTAGAGCAGATGCCATTAATGAAGCGAATAAAATTGGCCCATGGCGTTTTGGCTATGAGCACAATGTAAATTTTGGACTCAACAATGGCGGTAATTGGATTCAATTGCCCAATGGCGATAAAATCTGGAGAGTAGTTTTTCGTTCAGCGGGTGCGCTTAGCATGAATGTACTTTTTGATAAATTTGTTTTGCCAGAAGGCGCTGCTGTTTATATTTATGATGAGGCTCATTCTAATTTTGATGGCGCTTACACAGCAGCCAATAATAACAGCGATCAGATTTTGGGCACTTCGCTCATTGCAGGAGAAAGTCTTGTGGTTGAATATTACGAACCTGCTGCTGTTGCTGGTCAAGGTCAGTTGAATATTGGCACTGTAATTCATGGATATAAGTCGCTGAGCCTTTATGCTGCTGGCATTCTTAAAGGTCTCAATGATTCAGGCAATTGTAATAATGACGTAAAATGTCCGCTTGGTACAGGTTGGGAAGATCAAATCAATTCAGTAGCAATCATTATCGTAGGTGGTTCTGGTGCTTGTACGGGTGCTTTGGTAAACAATACACTTCAGGATGGAACACCTTATTTTTTGAGTGCTAACCATTGCGGTACAACAGGTTTAGGAAACTGGGTTTTCCGTTTCAATTGGGATAGTCCAGTTGCCAGATGTGCGGTGAATCAGAATTCAACCGATCCGGGTGCACCTTATAATCAGGTGAATGGTGCCGCTTTGCGTGCAAATCGCAATGCAACAGATTTTTGCTTGATGCAATTGAATGCTACGCCAACCGGAAATATTTATTATGCTGGATGGAATAGAAGTGCAACTCCTGCAACTCAAGCCACCTGCGTTCATCATCCAAGCGGAGATGTTAAGAAAATAAGTCGTGAAAATAATGCTTTGACTACATCTACCTTTGGAGGTGCTCAGACCTGGCAGGTCTCCAATTGGGATTCAGGAACTACAGAACCAGGTTCATCGGGCTCACCTCTTTTCGACCAAAATCAACGCGTCATTGGTCAGCTATACGGTGGAGGAGCAGCTTGCAGTGGCCTAGTAAATAATGGACAGGCAGACTACTATGGTCGTTTCGACTTGTCTTGGACAGGTGGTGGTGCAAACAACAATCGTTTGAGCAACTGGCTCGACCCTAATAACTCTGGTGTAACTGAATTGGATGGTTACAATCCAAATGCCAGCACACTTGCTGTTGACGCAGGACTTACTCAAGTAGCTAATTTGAGTGGAACTTACTGCAATCAGAACAGTTTTACGCCTCAGATTACTTTGAAAAATTTTGGTACAAATCCTCTTACAGCTGCCACGATTACTTACAATTTGAATGGCGCTGCCAATAGCAATTTCAACTGGACAGGTAACCTTGCTTCCGGTGCATCAGCAACTGTAACTATGCCTTCTATTACTGTTTCAACTTCAGGTGCAAATACTTATAATGCGACTGTTACTACTGCCAACGGTTCGGCCGATCCAAATGCATTGAACAATGTAGCTTTGGCTAATTTCAATGTTGTGCTTGGCGGTCAGCAGGCAGAATTAACGCTTAGAACCGATTGCTGGGGTTCTGAAACAAGCTGGGAAGTGAGAAGTGGTACAACAGTACTTTATACTTCGCCTTCATATTCCGATGGTCCGCCAACTATTAATATTTCCAACCTTTGTCTCAGCGTAGGATGTTACACCTTTGCTATCAACGATAACTATGGTGATGGTATCAATGGTGCTGCCTACACACAATGTGGTCAAGATGGATATTATTATATCATAGATCCTAATGGCGATACATTGGTAACAATGGCTGCAGCAGATTTTGGAAATGGCACTACCCATAATTTCTGTATCACAGCACCGTCATCAGTAGATCCTGCTTTGTCAGTGTTAACAGATTTGAATATTTATCCAAACCCAAATCAGGGGCAGTTTACGGTAGATTTGAAATTAAACAGCAGTTCAGAGCTTGAAATTCAATTGATAAATTCACTTGGTCAAATTATGAAGTCTTACAATTATAGTACATCTTCAGTTCATCAGATTAGTCTGAATCTTGAGGATAATACTGCCGGAATGTACTTTGTGAAATTGAATTTTGGAAATGAAACCATCATTCGAAAAGTAGTTAGGCAATAAGTTCATTAGGCTGAATAAAAAGCTGCAGTTAATGCTGATTGCAGCTTTTTTTAGAATTGTTTTGATTTTAATACAATAAAACTTTTCTAATAGATTTGTTAAGTAAAATGTTAACAATTTAAAATTTAAAAAATCAAACCATGAAACTAAAAAACTTAATACTATTTGCAATTTTCTGCTTTTTTATCAATGCTGCAGTTGCTCAGGATCTCAGAAAAGGTGGGTCATCATTCGGCAAAATTGAATCTAGTGGTGATGTTCGCATTTCCGGTAGTATCAAAGGTAAATTTGAGTCAAACGGTGACATCCGTGTAAACGGCAGTATCAAAGGAAAAATTGAATCGGATGGCAGCATCAGAAAGAATGGCTCAATTGTAGGCAAAGTTGAATCGAACGGCGATGTGAGAATTAACGGAAGTATTGTCGGAAAAATAGAATCAAACGGTGATGTTCGTAAAAATGGAAGCATTGTTGGTTCTGCTAGTGGAGTAAAGAAAACTCAGGCAGCAGTTATGTTTTTCTTTGATTTCTTTTAGAATCTAAATAACTTTTTAAGGTAAAAACCCTGTAAGTGCTTGATGCTTACAGGGTTTTTTAAGTTTTATATCACAATATTGATCATCTTCTTGGGTACCAAAATTACCTTTTTGATTTCAGCGCCTTCAAGCCATTTTTTAATTTCCTCAACAGACAAGGCTTTTTCTTTAACCTCTTCTTGAGACATTTCTGATGGCAATTCAATTTCAGCCCTTTTTTTACCATTGATACAAATAGGATATTCGATGCTATCGGCGACCAGAAAAGCCTCATTATGTTTCGGATATGTTGAGCTAACAAGTACTGATTCTTTGTTGCCTAATGCCGACCAGAGTTCTTCAGCAATAAAAGGCGCAAATGGTGCTATTAGTATTACCAAACTCTCTAGGATAGATTTTTTATGACAATCCAATTCTTTGAGTTCATTTACTGCTTTCATGAAATCGGATACACAGGTATTGAATGAGAAAGTCTCAAGTCCCTCATTCACCGATTTAATCGTATGGTGCAGTGCTTTCAGTTCTTTAGAATTCGGCGCAGTCTCATCTACAATCCAGTTACCATTCTGATCGTAGAACAATGACCAAAAACGACGCAGGAATTTTGATACACCTGAGATACCATTTTCATTCCATGGTTTACTGTCTTCGAGCGGACCCAAAAACATTTCATACATTCTGAAACAGTCGGCGCCATATTGTGCCACCACATCATCAGGATTGACTACAT
>CANETR010000287.1 GCA_947441325.1 Saprospiraceae bacterium | reverse complement strand
GAACCGCAAAAATTACATCTTACCGATATTTCAGATTCGTCAATCATAAGCTTGGAGCCACAACCCTGACAATCAATGACTTTTTTGCCACTTTCTTTTGGCACATAGGTCGACTTAAGACTTTCTGCCATGGCCAGAGACTGTTCCTTTACTAAGTCATCTGCCTTATCATAATCTTTCTCAAAAGCGCAATGTCCACAGGCAATCTTTTGTTTTTCAGCAGAATATGTCAGTTGACCACCACAGGTTGGACAAGGCAATTTGACTATACTGCTTTTGGCATTTTCATTGTTAGTTAACATGGCATTTGGTTTTGAGAAACAAATTTGAAAACAAGTTGAAATTAGAAGGTAGTCTCGTCTTTCGGACGAGAAGAAGGTAGTCGAAGAAGTCAGAAATTAGAAGTTAGAAGGTAGAAACTTTCCTCTTTCATTCTTTCCTCTTTCATTCTTTCATTCTTAATAGTACATATATCTCCTTACCTTCGATGCATACTTTGCCAAACGAATTACCTGACGAGTATAGCCATATTCATTATCGTACCAGATGTAAATTGTAAGTTGCTTACCATCTTTAGATAATTTAGTAGCAGGTGCATCATAAACCGAACAGGCCAAGGCGCCAATCACATCTGAAGATACAAATTCTTTAGAAGAAGAGTACATAATCTGTTCGAATAAATCTCCGAACAAAGCAGCATTTCTCATGATTTCATTTACCTCGTCCAGGCTTGTTTCACGATTCAGTTGAAGTGTCATAATTGCCAATGAGCCATCAGGAATTGGTACACGAATGGATGATCCTGTGATTTTACCAGCCAATTCAGGAAGCACCTCATTCAAGGCAGAACTTGCTCCAGATGAAGTAATAACCATATTGGTAGCAGCACCACGGCCTCTACGTTCTTTTTTGTGGTAATTGTCTAAAAGATTCTGAGAGCTCGTATAGGCATGAACCGTTTCCATATGTCCCTGATGAATGCCCAACTTATCGTTCAATACTTTCAGAACCGGAGCAATAGCATTGGTAGTACAAGATGCCGCACAGAATACACGGTCCTCTTCGTTCTCCAGATTCAAACTTTGATGATTGATGCCATAAACAATATTTCTGATTTCCTTTCCAGGAGCAGTAAACAATACTCTGTCAATGCCAGGACGAAGATGACGACTCAGGCCATTTCTATCTGTCCAAACACCCGAACTATCAATGAGCAGGGCATTGTGTATTCCATATTCCGTATAGTCAATATCTTCGGGCTGTTCGGCAAAAATCATCTGTACACGACATGAATTGATAATTAACTGATTATCCTCCGGTACTATTTCAACAATGCCGCGAAGCTTGCCATGGATAGAATCCTTGCGCAAGAGCGAGGCTCTTTTGACAAGTTCTTCTTCGTGGTCCTCTCCTGATTTACGCGGGCGAACAACAATTGCACGCAAACGCAACTGCTCTCCTCTTCCCATCAACTCAGTGATGATACGAACAGCCAAGCGGCCAATACGTCCAAAACCGTAAATTACCACATCTTTGGGCTTCACCTGCTTGGCAGCTTTTGCATCAGCACCTATGATATGTTTCAATTCAGAAGCTACAAATTCAGCAACACTCAAATTGCCCTCCTGATTCAACCATTTTGTCTGTAGTGATCCAATATCAATTCTGGCAGGTGCCATATCTAGACCTGCAATAGCCTGTGTAATTTCAAGGCTGGTTTTTATCGAAATTGGCTTATTTACATAATTTGTTGCAAAAAGATGATCGTTCAATACTTCACTTGGACGACTGTCGTGAATATCGCGACGGAAAATTACAATTTCAATAGAGCGGTCGAAACGAAGTTCACCAACCAATTTTTGCAGTTCAAGGGCAGTTTTTTCATCCTCGCGCCAGGCACTCAAATGCTGTTCAAATTGTGATTCTACATTTTGTAAGTTCATGTTATAAGTTTCTTGTGTGTGTTGAAAAAAGTGGCACAAATGTCAGCAAAAAAACTGACATTGCCTAAAGATTTTTCACGAGATAACACTTATTAAAAGAATTTTCTATTGAAGAGACTTCAATAATTGGGGCTTCACAATTTTTTGTTTTGAAACTTCCCATTTCATGGCGCATCAATTTTCTACAAAAGCATCTTTGTCGTATTTAATCCTGATGCGCTTCAGGACCTCATTCAAGTCGCTGATTGGTCCGCTGAAAGCTACACCAACTCTGATTTTACCATTATTGTATTTTTTATTAGTGGGTTTATAGCCATCCGCCTTGAGTTGCTTTTCAATTCTTTGAGCAGCAGCAATACTATTATAAGTGCCCACCACAATGATATATTCTTTGGCAGTTTCAATTGCTTCTTCTTTAGTGATTGTCGGAGTGCTGTCCGCAAATTGTTTTTGTAAACTATCTTTTTTATTTGTCGGCTGAACTTCGGTTGCAGTTTTTACAATCTCATTCTTTTCCGTTTTACTGTTTGATGGTTTAACTGGCCTGGGGTAAAAACTAATGGCTAAAATCAACAGTAAAGATAGGATTAGGCAGATGGGTATTATAATAAAAAAAATACTTCGCTTGCCCTTTTTATTAGAGCTAAGGTTTACTGATTTAGGCTCGCGCGAGACAGGAAAGGCATCTAAACTCTCGTTAACATTTGATTCGGGTTCAAACTGAATTGAATCTGATACTAAAACAAAAGTACCAATTCCCTCAATAGGAACCTGCTCTCCCTTGTAAATCCTGTCTAATATAGATTTTTTATAATTCTGTAAAGCTTCTGCCGCATCTTCAAAGCTAATATTATCTAGTTTTGAAATGAATTTCAGGAATTCATCCCGCTCATCTTCATGCTCCTCGAAGTCGAAGTAAATCCTGTAAAAGGGTGCAGTTATCTTATTATTTAGCCTATCTATTTCGGCAGAAAAATACTCCTTAGTTATTTTTCCAAAACCCGGAATAATAAGCATATCGGACAAGCAAAGAAAATTTGTTATGTGTTTATTGATGTCCGACATCTGCACTGATTTTGCTATGATTTAACAAATTTGGATGCTAATCTTCCTTTTTCTGTGACAAGTTCTATGACATAGAGCGCAGCTGGCAGTGCCGAGATATCTATATTGATTTCAGCACCAGAATAGTTGTAACTTATAAGTTTTTGACCATCGATTGAATAAATACTTACAAGGCCATTTTGCTGATTGGAAATTTTGAAACGCAAATAATCACTAGCGGGATTTGGCCAGATATTAAAATCGCTGAATTCGTTTTCTTTAACATTTAAAAGCAAAGGTAGCTCCTCTCCATAGCTGCTAAAAAATCTCCAAATCTCTTTAGAGGCTTTAAAATCCTGACAAGTAACGCCAATAATATAACTTGCACCAGGCCAGGTATGAGCGCCATTGATAACCTTATAAAATTCTACGCTAGTATTGCTGTCGCCCTGCGCCCACACATAATGTTCTGCAGTTGAATTATCTGTTATGACTGTATTAGGAATGCTATCGAAACTTGGTGTAGAGGGGCAGTTATTAAAATCGACCCAATAATTGACAACAGAATCAATATGCAATGAGCCGGCATTACCGGCATAAGGAACGGTTGGGTCTGCTGTGCCGTGGATCTGCATTACAGGTGTCGGTTTGGAAGGACTGCAATTATTTACAGTTTGAGTTGTCATTGAACCAGTTACAGAGGCAATTGCCGTAAAACGGTCCGACTGGCAAGCAAGTTCATAACTCATATAACCTCCATTCGACATGCCTGTTGAGTAAACACGAGTGTGATTTATGTAATAACGCGCAGAAATGGTATCAATTACTCTTTCCAAAAAACCTACATCATCAATGGCGGAGGGAAAGAATCCGACATTCCAAAACTGAGTGGTTGTTGAACCAGGTTGAAAACTTCCGTCAGGATGTACTACAATAAAATTGGCTGTATCGGCAATTGGTCTAAAATCCCCATAAAAGGCTTGTTGCCAACTTGCAGAACCATAACCATGTAAATTCAAAACAAGAGGAAAGGCCTTAACGCCATCATAAGAGGCCGGAACATAGTAGCTATAATAACGCTTAATTCCATTATGCGACATAGAATCTGATATGGTGCTTTGTGCAAAAAAGTTGAGTGCAAAAAGCTGAAGTAGGCAAAAG
>CANETR010000286.1 GCA_947441325.1 Saprospiraceae bacterium | reverse complement strand
GGACGGGACTTCATTTTATTGTACGTAATTTCGGAAAATAATTCTGCTGCCGTTTTAAGTTTCATCTGTTCAGCAAGTATTATTCCTAGTTCTGATTTTTTCGAGCCTGATACTATCTTAAACCTCCAGGGTTGTGTCAATTTGTGGGTGGGTGCATGATTTGCATTTTCTAGCAGTTCTAAGATTTGTTCTTTCTTGATTTCTTCGCCACTAAATTGCTCAGGGTAGATCGATCTGCGTAATCTGATATAATCGCTTATGTATTTCATTTTTATATTTTTTTAAAATTGATTAATAGCTTCATTGATGATTTCACATGCCCTTATAATCTCCTCTTCTTTTATGATTAAAGGCGGTGCAATTCGCATTGCCGAAGCATTAAAAAGAAACCAATCAGTGATAAGTCCTTTATCTATACAGTTTCTAATAACTTTACTCAATTGGTCAAAATTATCGAGTTGCAAAGCCATAAATAGACCGGCACTTCTAATTTCTTTAATTTTTGGATTGTCCTGTAAAAGCGTCCTAAATAGTTTTTCTTTAGCAGGCACAGCATTTATAAGTTCATCGTAATTTTCTTCTAAGGTTGACATTGTAGCTAATGCCGCTGCAGCAGAAAGCGGATGACCGCCAAAGGTAGTAATATGCCCCAATACTGGATCATGAGTTAGCGATGACATAATTTCCCTACTACTGATAAATGTTCCGATGGGCATGCCTCCGCCAAAACCTTTTGCTAATAATATAATATCGGGGACAACATTATAATGTTCAAATGCAAACATTTTTCCAGTTCTTCCGCAGCCTACCTGTATTTCATCAAAAACTAAAAGGGTTCCCGTTTCTGTACATCTGTTTCTCAAAGCCTCTAGATAATTTTCAAAAGGCAGCTCTACCCCACCCTCTGCTCTGATAGGTTCTACTATGACAGCTGCACAAGTTTCGTCTATTTTAGAAAGTTCATCAAAATTATTAAAATCCAAATGTCTAACGCCTGGAAGTAAAGGACGATAAGCTGCCGTAAAATAATCATCGCTCATCAGGCTCAATGCGCCATTTGTGCTACCATGATATGCATTCTTAAATGAAACCAGGTTTTTCCTTCCTGTATATCTTTTTGCCAATTTTATTGCACCCTCTGTTGCTTCAGTTCCAGAGTTGACAAAATAAGCACAGTCTAAGTTAGCAGGCAGAAGCTCGGCAAGTTTTTTAGCAAGTTTCACTTGTGGCGATAACACAAACTCACCGTAAACCAGCGTATGAAGGTATTTTTCGCTTTGTTCGGCAATAGCTCGCATTACATTTGGGTGACGATGGCCCAAATTACTGACAGATATCCCTGATATAAGGTCGATATATTTTGTACCTTCTGTATCGTATAGATAAAGGCCTTCAGCTCTTTCAATTTCCAATGCCAAAGGGGCATCGCTAGTTTGAGCCAGGTGTCGAAGAAACAATTGTCGATTACTAATCATTAAATTCTTTTTTATAAAAGTTCCACGTGGAACATTATTTTAAAAAAAGACAAAACAGACTTAAAGCTTTTGTTCCACGTGGAACAGTTTAGTTAAGTGTTTTGGTTTCGTCTCCTTTTCTACAAATTTGTTTTTTTATTCCATTTGAGCTAAAAAAAGATATAAAATTTAACTGTGTGCTTATATCCTTTAATAAAATTGAGTTCTTAATCTTAATCTGACTTGATTTTTTACACTTTTTAGTCTCTAAGTAGATAAACATGGCAAACATTTCAGATTTATCTCCAGATTCATGGCCTATATAAGTATAAGCTAAATCTTTATTATCGGCATAGATTAAAAGGTTACTCTTTAAATACTCGGTTAAATATTGTTTGGTTTTAGGGTGTTCCCTATCTGTAGCAAGTTCTATATTCTCCTTGTATTTTTTCTCTAAGACTTTTTCAAGATCGTCAGCGAAAATTTTTACAGATAATTGATAGGTTTCGGAAGAGCTGTTATATTTAATTTCTGTATTACTAATGTAAATCGGGTGTATATTTTGGATCATTCCCGAGCTTAAAAGTATAGAAAAAATGAGGCTTTTTGTCAATAAAACAAGCATTGATAGCGAATTTTGATAAAATAATTGTAAAATTACATTGTCTAACTATTACGATTGCAAAAATACAGCCAATACTTTAGAATAATGAATTTTGGACTTTATTTAAATTTGGGTCTTGAGCATATTACAGACCCTTTGGGATATGATCATATCCTTTTTATTCTTGCAATGAGTGCAAATTATCGATTGAGAGAATGGAAAAGTTTATTGGTTTTAGTAACAGCATTTACTGTTGGACATTCTCTTGCCTTAGCTCTGTCAATGCTAAATATTGTTTCAGTTAATGCTTCTTTTATTGAGTTTTTAATTCCCTTAAGTATTTTCACAACCTGTCTGCTTAATATTAACAAACCTTTAGAGAACAATATTGGCTTCCAAAACACAATAGGAAGAAAGCATATAGTGAATTATTTCATCATATTGGGCTTTGGGTTGATACATGGGCTAGGCTTCTCTAATTTTTTAAAAGCAACATTAGTTGAAAATGAAACGCTATTGATGCCATTGACTGCTTTTAACATTGGACTTGAAATTGGACAAATTGGTATTTTGGGAATTTTCCTATTTTTTAATTTTGTTTTTCTTGAAATTTTAAGAAAACAACCCAGAGATTGGTCAATTTTTATTTCCGGAGCTATTGCTTCTTTATCATTTATGATGCTTTTGGAAAAAATGGCTGCATTTTTAGGCAATGAATAAGGCTAAAAAGAGAAAACTTTAGTAAATTTTTTATTTATAATTATTTATTATTCAACACAATATTACACTTTTTTGTACACTAAAATCATTCGCCTTTAGAATTAAATAAAACCGGACATTCAGTACCTTTGTGCGTTATATTAAAATCTAAACCAAAATAAAATCTAATAAAACAGCTTATATGAACACTATAATTCGTGTAATAATCTTCACATTTACGATTGCTTTTTGCAATATTTTAGCTGCTCAAAACAGAGGATTCGAAAAATTTAAACAGCTCGAAGAAGAATTACCAACACCAAATCAGTATCATAATGCAGCCGGCGCACCCGGACATGAATATTGGCAACAAAAAGCTGACTATGAAATTCGAGTAAAAGTGGATGATGAGAAACAAAGAATTTATGGTGATGAAACGATTACCTATTATAATAATTCGCCAGACGTCCTCAGCTACCTTTGGCTTCAATTAGACCAGAATCTTTTTGAGGATGATTCTGATCAAACATTAACATCAACAAAAAAATTGGATCCGAAGAATGGAATTCAACAACTCTATTCTTTGCATGAAAAATTTGATGGCGGTTTTAAGATAGAAGAAGTAAAATCCAAAAACGGAACGCCTCTAAAATTTACGGTTAATAAAACTATGATGAGAATAGATTTGGCTACTCCACTAAAACCTGGTGCCAATATTTCATTCTCTGTAAAATGGTGGTTTAATATTGTAAACGGATTAGAAACAGGTGCTCGAAGTGGTTATGAATTTTATCCAGAAGATAGTAACTATATTTATAGTATGGCGCAATTTTATCCTCGCATGTGTGCATATAATGAAGTAATGGGATGGCAACATAAACAGTTTTTGGGTAGAGGTGAATTTACTTTGAGTTTTGGTGATTTTAATTTATACGTTACTGTGCCCGAAGATTTTGTTGTAGGTGCAAGTGGAGAATTACAAAATTCTAAAGAAGTATTAAAAAAAGAGCACTTCGATAGAATAGAAAAAGCAAAAACAGCTGAAGCTCCAGTTATGATTATAACTGATAAGGAAGCGGCAGAAAATGAAAAGAAAAAAGGTAAGGGAACAAAGACCTGGCATTTCAAAGCACAAAATGTGAGAGACTGTGCCTTTGTTGCTTCGCGTAAATTAATATGGGATTCACAGGGAGTAAAATTTGGAGACAGAACAGTTATGGCAATTTCATATTATCCAAAAGAATGTATGGGTCTTTGGGATAAATATTCTACTCGGGCTGTTGTACATACTTTGAAAGTCTATTCAAAATATACTTTTGATTACCCCTACCCTGTTGCTATATCGAGTCATGCGAATTTTACAGGAATGGAATATCCAATGATCTGTTTTAATTTTGGAAGACCTC
>CANETR010000285.1 GCA_947441325.1 Saprospiraceae bacterium | reverse complement strand
TGTTGCCAACTCCGGCAATTTGTGCCTCATAACCCATTGTTGCACAAAGCTTCAGATTGGGGCAGCTTTTCAAAGCATCGAGATATTTATGCAGGGTTTCTTTATTCCAAACTGATGAACGATGTACGCCAAAATGCAGCAATGACCATCGGCTCGACATGTCAAGATCCAGCGCTATTGGCATTGTGACATTTTCTGAAGCAGTAATTGCTTGAATTTTTGTTAAATGCTCAGTCAAATCAGTCATCAGATAAATATGTTTACCTTTTCTGACTTCAGCTGCCACTGCCCTGATGCTGCCCTCCTGCAGCGTAGGATAGGCGACAAGCAAATCGTCGAAACCCTGCTGACTAAGCCAAACTGCTTCCTCTGCACTGTAGCACATAATCCCCTGAAACTGACTGCTGTAATTGAGAATTCGGCGCATCAACTCCACACATCGAATTGATTTTGAAGCAATGCGTATTTTTTTTGTTCCAGAACGTTTCAGAATCGCCTGAATGTTCTCATCAAACATATCCAGATCGACGTATGCGAGCGGCAGGCGTTCATTTTTTAAAATTGTTTTATAAAAATTATATTTTGATTCCATTACATTATATTTTCACTAAATGAGATTAAAATATGGACAATCTGGAAAGAACAACTAAATCAAAGGTAAATTAATATGATTATTGTAAGGTAATTATAATATGAGAGATTATAATCTGACTTTTGATCTCTTCCACTGGACAAAACTAAAATTAAAAAGTCTTGATACTTGATACTTGATACTAATAAACCCTAATCTTCGGATCCTCAAAACCATCCCAAATTTCATCTTTTTCAAAAATCACAGATTCAACACCAAGATAGCGACGCTCGGTCGGATCTTTGAGCAGTTCATTGGCCAATTCCGTAAAGCCCATCTGATAAGCAGGCAAAGTCCAGCGACCAAAAAGTGTATGACCGGCTTCGTAACTCTGCGTTTTATATTCCTCGGGGGTAGTAATATAACCCGCATAGCCATTGGCATAAGGAGATAGAATTATTTCCGTCACGCCGCGATTTTTGAGACGCTCGAGAATAGTATTTCGCAATCTTTCAGCAGCAATCGTGGTTATTTCGGCCGGAATGCCAATTATTGCCAATTGCCCCAAAATAAATATTTGCAGCGGCATGCGTTCCTCCACCCAGGGAGTTTTTACCCCTTTGCCCTTTTTCATGACATGTTTCATGTATTTTACCAGCGGATCGATAAAACTGGGAATGGGCAGTTTCTGAGGATTTGAACCTGCTATGAGCCCTTTAGAGAGATTCATGGCAACGGCTTTCGGTCTTTGAGCATTATAGAAATTCAAAACATCTTCTTTCCTTTTCTTATTTCTGCTGAGCCTGGCGCTCAATATTTCAATTTCCCGACTTGAATTGAGATATGCCGTAGCCAAAGCACCTATTGCCCTGGGAGTTCCCTGTCCATCGGTTGTACCAACTAAAAAAGCCATACCCATACAGGCATCTCCGGTTCGCTGATGAGGCAAACCATTTGTAAATTCCTCAGAAATGTCGAAATTGGTCATATCATAATATGCCAGAATATAATCAATACCCCCTTTGATTTCAGTACCATTTGAGGGAGCATCTTCAAAAATTTCCTTTGCCTTTGAAAATTGCAGACGACCGTTGTAGGCTGCCGATTCGTAGTCATCCTTGTATTTTCCGCGGTATTCACGAAGCTTGGACATCCATACAAAATTTGGACTGACATCGCCTGTGGCATCCTGGGCAAAGCCTGCACTCCACTTTTCATCATGACCATATTCCTCCTGCATCCATTCCTCCATAAATTCGGCGGCATATCCTTTGTTGTCATAGCAGACCTTATCGCAACGATTCGAAACCGAAGTGGTATGCACGCCAAACCAATTGAGCGAGGCAATAGGATGCCCATCGGGACTATCGAAACGAAGCAGCTTCATAACCCTATCAACCGCCAGGTGCCGTTTTTTATAAACTGCTTTTTCTTTTACTTCTGGATTTTGGTTGTAAGCATTGATTGAGCGGTTAAATGCCACTTCAACATCTTTATCGAACTCGGCCTTGTGCAGGGTAATTTTGGCCTTTTTCAGATTTTTTTCGGCTTCAACAATGGCAGCAATAATACCATCGCGATAATGTTCATATACATCCCATTGAAAACCGGGCGTGGTCATATTATAAATAAGATGCTGCGTGTAACCACCTGCAGTGCTGTGTGTATGTTGTCCCGTGATCATCACATTTGCATCGGAGTAACCAAACTGTGGATATTCTGCTTGTAACTTTTGAACAATACCATGTTTAAGATAAATGGTTGTAAAACAATAGTCAACAACTACAAAAACACATTTTTTCCCTTGGTTTTCGAACACAAATGCACGGGCATATCGCTCGGTTTCTACTCCGCGCATGTAATGAAAGTGGCGACCGTAACCCAACATGCCTACATGTTCTTTGTAAATGGTTATTTTAACTTTGCTTGATCCGATTTGGTACATAAATAGATGAAAGGGTGAAATCCCGATAGCCCCGATAGCTATCGGGGGGAGAAAGGGTGAAAGAATGTCTCGTCATTATGACGAGATGAAAGACCTGCCAGGTATCAGTGCTTTGGAACTAGAATTTTGAAACCTTAAATACGCTTGCTATAACTCTTGCTTTTTTAGCATGAAAAATGAAAGCGTAAAATGAAATTGTGATGAAAAGGGTTCTATGCTAAAAGATGCCTTTTCTGATAATTTCCCCCAATTCCAAACTGCATAAAACCAATTAATAATCAAATTTCTAAATTGGCGAGCATCGAAATTAGGAATTATTTCCTAAATTAGTAATTGAAATTTAAATTTGAAATTGCACATTGTAAATAATATTTTGATAATGAAAGCAATTAAATCCTGAATTCTAAAAAATATGTAACTTTGCGTTATAAACCTTTAAATGCCAAATTTTTGAGACAAGCTAATGCCATTGTCATCAAAATACCATTAATGCCAAAGCCAGCCAAATGCTCGAATTAACCCTACAGGAGGTACATAAGGACGAAATAGAAAAGGAACTGATTACTAAAACCGATCAGAATCAGGTCAATGTAACTATAGCCGGGGCTATTGCTCAGGCATTTTGGTTTATTTGCGATTTTTTGCTTTTATCGGAGCATATAAGCTTAATTTTTATAAGCCGTTTAATTGTTTTATTTCTGCCAATCATACTGATTACCTTCAGAAAAAAAATCGGCATAAATGGTTCGCAATGCTTCCTCATCACGGCAGCCCTCCTTTCTGTAATTGTTTCATTTATTCTCAATTCTTATGACGAAAACATATTACTGATATATGTTTTTGGATACTCTATCCTATTTGTCGGAGCCGGAGCATTGGCCAATTGGAAATTAAAATATTCCATAATTCTTGTTGTTTTTTCTCTGATTACCAATCTGATATTTTACAACACAACCAGTAGTATTGCATTGGATGTTTATATTGTAAAATGTATTGTACCACTTTATTCTTCTGCGCTTATCAGTATATTAATGATAAATAACAGAAGGAAAATACTTATTCATGAGCTTAAAATAACCAAAGCGCTAGAGCAATCTAACATAAAACTGGAGGAACAGAAAAATAAAATCAACGCCGAGCTCGACTTTTTGATTTACAGCATTTCTCACGATTTGCGCAGCCCTTTGATGTCAGTAAAAGGTCTTATTGCGCTAATTTCTGAAACCGAAGATATAAGTGAAAATGTAAAAAATTATCTCAAAATGGCCGATGGCAGCATCGACCGATTGGATCAAACCATTTATGACATCCTGGAATATTCAAAAAATTCAAGAACTGAGATCCAAAATGAAAGATTCAATATTCGCGAGGTAGTTGAAACTATTAATAGGGACCTTAAATACTACAATGATAAACCAATTGATTTCCAAATCAGCATCAATGGCTCTGAGGAAATTTTCTCAGATAAAAAACGCATCATCACTGTTGTCAAAAATCTGATTTCGAATGCTGTAAAATACAGCAAAACCAATACTGAGCATTCTTTCGTTAAATTCGAGTTGGTTGAAAAATCTGATTCCTACGAAATAAAAGTTTCTGACAATGGTATTGGCATTCCAAAGGATCAACATCAGAGAATATTTGAAATGTTTTACCGAGTCTCAACCGGAAGAGT
>CANETR010000284.1 GCA_947441325.1 Saprospiraceae bacterium | reverse complement strand
ACTCGCGACCCTAACCTTGGCAAGGTTATGCTCTACCAACTGAGCTACTTCTGCAGAAAAAACTATTTCGAAAAAAAAAGAAGTTCCGTCTTGAGAACTTCCGTTAAACGGTGGAGCAGAAGACGAGACTCGAACTCGCGACCCTAACCTTGGCAAGGTTATGCTCTACCAACTGAGCTACTTCTGCGGTTACTTTCAAAAAGTGTGGTGCAAATATACAGTGCTTTTGAGAAAATGCAAATCTTTGCTACTAATTTTTTTTGTAGGCTTTGATTTTTCATGCTCGACATTCAATTATTATAATTGTTGACTGTCAGAACGGAGAGTGATTTGATGTGGGAATTTTTTAAAAAAAGATAAAAAGTCGATCCAGTTTTAAAAAGAATTTACAAGACTGTACATTGTAATTCAACTGTCTATTGCTGAAAATGCATAAATTCTTTTAATTCGTCTACATACTGTCTGCTATTCGAGAGACGCGGTACTTTGTGCTGTCCGCCATATTTTCCTTTCGATTTTAACCACTCGTGAAATTTACCTTTTGGTACAAGATTCAGTTTGAGTCTTTCCAAAGCCATCGATTTATATCTTTTGGCTTCGTAGTCAGAATTAAGGTTTTGAAGATTTTTATCTAAAAGATCTGCGAATAAATCGACATTATCGGGTGTTTTCTCAAATTCAATATACCATTCATGTCCTCCTTTTCCTTCACTTAAGAAGATTGGACCGACGGTATATTCATTTAATAAAGCGCCTGTTTCGGCACAGGTCATTGCCAGCGCCTTGTCGGTATTTTCAACCATCACCTCTTCACCAAAAACATTTATATAATGTTTGGTTCTGCCACTAATTTGGAATTTATGTGGAAACAGTGAAGTGAATTTTATCGTATCACCAATCATATAGCGCCATAATCCCGAATTGGTACTGATGATCAAGGCATAATTTACGTTTAGTTCAACCTCTTCTATACTTTTTGTAACTGCATTTGGCTTGTCAATCTCAGACATAGGCAAGAATTCGTAATAAACGCCATTGTCGAGTAATAGTAACATTCCATCATCGTCTTTCTGGTATTGTGACCCAAAAAAACCTTCCGATGCATTGTATATCTCGCGATATTGAATACTTTCTGAGGGTAAAAAACTATTAAACTGTTCACGATATGGCTCAAAAGATACGCCACCATGCATGTAGAGCTCAAAATTTGGAAAAACTTCCAGTATATTATTTTTGCCGCTTAGTTCAAGGATTCTTCGGAAAAGCACAATTGTCCAGGTAGGAACGCCACTTATGCTGGTCATATTTTCTTTAATAATATGATGTGCCATTTTCTCAATCTTCGATTCCCACTCACTCATCAGTGCAATATCGACCGAAGGGCTGTGAAAATATTTGGCATAAAAAGGCATATTATTCAGCATGATAGCAGACACATCGCCAAGCAGGGTTTCTTTGTTTTCGCTAAATTCTTTGAGACTGCCGCCCATCACAAGACCCTTGCCGCTAAACATTTTGGTATTGGGATTACTGTTTAACCAAAGCGCAATGGTGTCGTGGCTGCCTTTGAGGTGGCATTGATGCAGATTTTCATCTGAAACCGGAATAAATTTGCTTTTGTCATTAGTTGTTCCCGATGATTTTGAAAACCATTTTGTTCGCCCTGGCCAAAGGATGTCTTTTTCACCCAGCATCATACGGTTTATGTAGGGCTTAAGTTCCTCGTAGTCATTCAATGCTACTTGCCTTGCAAAATCGGATTGATTTTTAATGTCTTTATAATGATGCTTTTTTCCCCATTCCGTTTCAGCTGCGCTGGCTATAAGTTTGCCTAGCCATTGTTGTTGAATGGGTGCAGGATCTTTCATGTAGCTATGAATTTTATTCAAGCGTGTTTTGAAAGCTATTTTGACTATTGATTTCAATAAAGTCATCTTAAATACTCAGCAGTTGTTTTTTTGTATTGGAATACAAAAATAGAAAAAAAATATATTCAGCAGGCAGTTGTTCAAAAATATGATAGCTTTGTTTTCTAAGCATTTTATATAACTTTGTAGATTGAACGGTCAATTGAATCGATATTAGAGTACTTTTATCATTATCTAATTGTTCAATTGACCTAAAGTGCCCACATCAATAATTTACAAACTGCATCAAATGAACGAATTGGTAAAAATAGGGAGTACTCAAAAGGCTCATGGCATAAAAGGAGAGTTGAAACTGAATGTGGAAGAACATTTTATGGATGATCTGTTTGAGGTGGAAGCCGTTCTCATAGAGATAAAGGGTCAGAAAGTTCCTTATTTTGTCGAAGATATTCAGGAAGGCAATTCAATTTTTATCAAACTCGAAGGTGTTGACACTAGAACTGAGGCCGAACAACTGATGCACAAGGACCTGTATTTGCGCAGGGAAGATATCAGTATTAGCGATGAACTCATAAATTCGGGGGGTATGTATTTCAAATATTTGGAGGGTTACACTGTTTTTGATGATGTTGAAGGGGAAATTGCCCTGATTGATGAAGTAGCTGCTTTTCCTCAACAGGAAATTGCCTATGTTTTTTACAAAAACAGAACCATTTTAATCCCCCTCAATGATGAGCTGATTCTCGAGGTTGACAAAGTGCAAAAAAAAGTACTCATGAACCTGCCCGAGGGTATTCTTGGACTTTAATCAATTATTGAAAAAAACCGCTTAGCATCACCAAAAGTAAAATTGCAACGATAATAAGTGCAACAAAAATTTCTGTAGAACCGATTTGGTACCTTTTCATATCATTTAAATTATTTAACTGCAAATTTAAGCATTCAACTTTTCAATCGCTTTATTTGTTAGCGTTTTAATATACTGATATTTGTCATGTTTAATTCCCTTTTTCATTTCTAAATCTATTACAGTGAGTCTTATAAAAACCAAAAAATCCCTTGGACTTAGTTTTAGCGATTATTATCATCGCATGGAGACGCTTTTGTCTGAAGGAAAAACCAGCGGCACTAACCACAGTGAGGCAATGATTCAGTATACCCAATTGAACATGCAGCGCATGAACCGCCTTCTAAAAACGATTGAGATTGAAGCAGATTTGGTTGAATTCGTAAAAAGTAGCCAACGAAGTCTTGGATTTTTGATCCTGGCCGAAGCCTGGTGCGGCGATGTTGCTCAAAATTTACCCATAATACACAAAATCATTGAATTGAATCCTAATTGGCAAATGCACATCGTTTGGCGCGATGAAAACCTGGATCTAATGAATGAATATCTCACCAATGGCGCAATCTCAATCCCAAAAGTTATCATTTTCGATGCATTTACATTTGAAGAATTAAGCGTTTGGGGACCCCGTCCAGCTATTTTACAAGAAAAAGTAATGGAATACAAAGCCGATCAAAAGGGAATAGCTTATGCAGATTTTGTAGAATCGGTTCATTTGTGGTATGCCAAAGATAAAGGCATCGCATTGCAAGGGGAGTGGAAGGAGATGTTGATGAAACTATCAGCACAGATGGCATAGAAAAGCATTTTATGCTAAATCATTGGTTCTATTTCTTTCAATACCAATTCTTTTGTTTTTGATGCTTCTTCCAGATCGAAATCTGCCTGTAAGCCTAACCAAAATTTAGGGCTAGTTCCGAAAAATTTTGCAAGGCGCAAGCCAGTGTCTGCACTTATGCTTCTTTTTCCTTTTATAATCTCTGAAATGCGCGTTTGTGGAAGAAATGTCGCCTTAGACAAGCGATAAGCCGATATTCCCATCGGTATTAGAAATTCCTCAAGAAGGATTTCACCCGGGTGTATGTTTTTTAATATTTTATCAGCCATGATTTTAACTTTATAACAGCAAACATCAAAAATTAAGCGTTTAGTTCTTTATTTACAAATTTTGTTGTTTTAGCCAAATCGCTTATCTTGCGAATCAAAATAGTGCCTGATGAAATTTGCCGCTCTTTTTATAATTTTTTTATTCTTTTTTGCCAATCAAAACCTTTCGGCTCAACAGCTGCCATTGTTGAGCGAATACAACTATAATGGTTTTTTGCTCAATCCTGCCATGATGGGATGGGAGAGCAGTACCACTGTTTCAGCTGGTTATCGTCACCAATGGACCGATATGCCCAATGCGCCCAGCACCGGAAATATCGCCTTCAACCATTTTCAGGAAGATAAAAATATGGCCTATGGCGGCTATTTTGT
>CANETR010000283.1 GCA_947441325.1 Saprospiraceae bacterium | reverse complement strand
GATAGGGGTCGATTTTATCTTTGAGGTCGCCGGGTAGAAAGCCTAGGTTTTCTCCTGCCTCTACCGCAGGCCGTGTAAGAATAATTCTGCGCACCTGATTGTTTTTCAATGCCTTAACAGCCAATGCAACGGCTGTATATGTTTTTCCTGTACCGGCAGGACCAATGGCAAAAAGTATGTCATTGACATCGGACAGTTCAACAATTTTTTTCTGGTTTTTGGTGCGGGCAACAATGGCCTGTCCAGTTCTGCCGTAAAGGATGATGTTTTTGCTGTCGGTCTTTAATTTGCTTTCGAATGGATTTTCTCCGTTGAGCAGATTCTGAACCGACTGTGCATTCAGTTCGCCAAATTCCTGAAGCATGCGCAGCATCATTTCGAGGGTTGCCTTACATTCCTGTACGCGTTTTTTATCCCCGGTCAGCTTTAGCTGATTACCACGGGGTATGATGTTTACATCGCTGTATGCTTTTTTTACTAAATTGAGCTTGGCATCGTTTTGTCCGTAAAATTCGATTAGTTCTACGTTTTCGATGGTGAGGATGATTTCGCTTTGGGCCACTTGATTGAGTTGGAAATTTGAGTAAATGAGTATTTGGTATTTGGTATGTTGGTATTTGGTAGTTGGTATCTGGAGGGCACTTTGTGCTGAGTGTGTTAATTTGTAGTTGCTTACTGGATAGTTGGCGGTTTGGTAATTGGTATGTTAGTAGTTGGTATTTGGATAACGAGCTAGTTGCTTAATGGATAGTTGGCTAATTGGTATTTGGTAAGTTGGTCTCGTTTGAAGAACGAGATGGTATTTGGATGACGAGCTAGTTGCTTGTTTGGAATTATTATTTAAATAAGCCAATTTGCCAAAGTTTATAAGGATATGAAATTAGTGTAAAATGCTGTTTTTCCTTGAAATCTTTTTTTAAAAAAACTATTCCGAAATAAAATAAATCAACGCTCAAAGTCACTGCAGAGTTCAATTTTATTTTTTCCCAGGCAGCGGCCATTTCATCCGACCAGTAAATATCGTCAAAAATAAGCACAGATTCTTCATTGCAATAGGGCAAAATTTGTTCAAAATATTTGAGTGTTGGCAGCTCGGCATGATGTCCGTCGATAAAAGCCAGATCGATTTTTTGTAATTTGTCTAGCGCTACCTGAAGCGTTTCAGAAAAATTGCCCTCAATAATTTCAATATCGGCACTAAGCAGTTTGAAATTTTCCCTGGCCAGTTTAGCGATTTCGGGACTGCCCTCCAAACTGATCATCTTAGCCTTAGGATTTCCAAAATGCAGGTACATACTGCTAATTCCCAGAGAACTGCCCATTTCCAAAACTGTCGATGGCTTGAAATAATCAACCAACTTAAACAGCATTTGGCATTGCCATTCGGGCGATATCGAGGTTTTTGCAATTTCGCTTATTTTGCGCTCTTTTTCTGAATTTTTACGAGAGCCTGCACCCAAATCCAATACTTCAATCCTTTCATTTTTTTGCAGCAATCGGGCCCTCAGTGTTTTCAATGGGTCAAAGGCATAATAATAACGCTTGTCCTCAATAACATTTACAAGAAGATTATATACAAAAGGCGAGTGTACCCTGTATTTTGTTACTGCACGTAAATAATATTTTAGAAAATGCTTTATCATACGAATCTCTTGGCGCAAACTTACAAAAAAAGCCCGAAAGCTGTTAGCCTTCGGACTTTAATATAAGATTAGATTTTAGCTATATGATCTTACTTTCTCTCTTTGCCTTCAATGTTAAAATCGAGACGAAGTGCGATGTTCCTTGGCGCTTCCAAGCGACCTGGACGCAACCAGTATTCGCTGTTGAGCAGGTTATTGCCCAAAACTGAAATCTTGGCAAATTTATATTTGTAAGATACACGGGCATTGAGGATGAAGGTGCCTCTTCTGATATCTTCTCTATTGCGAAAATCTCTGATTGAAGGATATAAAAATGAGTTTAAGTACCAATCAATGTTCTCCATAAATGACATGTAAATTGCATTGCCACCAAGGGAAAAGCCTTTGTAAGTTGCCTGTAAATCAATTTTACCAGTGTGTCTTGAACGATATTTTAGAACATTAATGGTATCTGATGATCCGTTTCTGATTTCTGTGGTAAATTCCTGGTATCTTGGATCAAGGTATGTATAACCTGCTATTACATCGAGTGATACTGGTCCGCTTTTACCTTGTGTTGCTACACTTATTTCCCCACCAATAATTCTTGTGTCTCCCACATTCTGTACCTGAAAGAAAGGTCCGAGGAAATTAAACTGGAATTCCATCATATTGAAGTACTCGCTCCAAAATCCGGCTAAATCAATGAATCCTTGCCAGTTGCCAATCTTGAAGCCCTGTTTAATACCTAACTCAGCAGACCATCCTCTTTCTGATGTAAGCAGCGGATTGGAATTTACCCCAAGTGTTCCAGTTGAAGTAGAAACAAATTTTTCCAAAATTGTTGGAAATCTGTAAGCCTGACCAAATGATGCTCTCAAAAAAGTTGCGGCCAACAGTTGATAATTCATTCCAAATCTAAAAATTGGGTTACCTTCAATCGTATCTGCATTAATGACTTGTGATTCATAAACAAATGAATCAGGCGCATTTAAATAGTTCAGTTCATAACGCATTCCGAAAGATAAGTTAAGTCTATCGAAAAATTTCTTGTCCAGCTGAATATAAGCAGCGGAATTACCAATGTTAAACTTATTGTTTCCATATACCTCGGCCTCAACTTTACTGTAACTGCTCACAATTCCAGTTGCTAGCTCAAGACCCTGGAGTTTTTTAAATTTATTTTGATATTGATATTCGAAGTAACCAAAATCAGATTTGTTACTCTGCATATTCTCATTATCATTAGTAATATGGTAGTAACGGGTTTGAACTCTATGTCTACCGCCTTTATTATCATATGCAGTTATCGATGGGTCTACTGTAATACGGAAATATTTTCCTCTGATTGGTATGGCTCTTGATTCGGCTTCGTAAAGTCCACCGGGATTTGTAGATGTTCCTGTATCCCAAAATAGGTGTCTGTTTTGTTTGCCAATATTAACATTGGTATTTAAACCAATAAAGATCTTCTCACTTAATCGATAGCGTAAGTTTATTGAGGCGCGGCCTGCTTGTACATAATTTGGCATAGTGTCTATTCCTCCAACAGGATTTCTGTCATTGCCACGCATAAAAGAACGGTCATTATATACATTGGCACCTGCAACGATATCGAGCTTGCCAATTTTTTGACGATGTGCAATTTGAAGATTGCTCTCATATGGCTGATTTTCTGACGTCCACCATTTATTTGCCGGGTCTTTGGGGTTCATAAAAAGTTTGCCCGAGAGACTTACTTTGGTGATGGGTTTGGCAGTGGGGTAGGCCGTACGAATATTTATAATACCGTTCATTGCTGCAGATCCGTATAATGCTGATGCAGCACCTTTCAATACTTCTATCTGTGAAACATTTTCAGTTGGAAGGTCGCGCCATTGGGGCAAACCTGCATCTACCTGCATAACGGGAAGGTCATCCATCAGCATGAGTACGCGGCTGCCGGTTCCCTGTGCATAGCCCGCACCACCACGAATATCGACCTGATCCTCTAGCATGTTAACGCCGGGTAACTTGTCCAATACCTCATTTACGGCAACGGCATTGGTGTTTTCCAGGAGTTTAGGACTAACAATCTCCATCGAGACAGTCACTTCGCCCAGTGGTTTTTCAAATTTTGAGGAGGTAATGGTAGTCGTGCCAAGAATTGTTTCAGATTCTTTGAGCTGAACATTCAATTCAAGTACTTGTCCGGCACTTACTGTAATTTCCTTGAGGACAGATTCGTAACTGACATAGCTAAATTCAATCTTGTATTTGCCGGCTTCGAGTTCGATGTTATAGGTGCCATCTATATCAGTAGCAACGCCCAGGTCTCCGACTTTAACATTGGCACCCAAAAGTGCATCGCCGCCGTCAGCATCGCTTACAATGCCTTTTAAAGTTGCTTTTTGGGCACATAGTGAAAAACTGCCTACAAAAAGTAGCAGTATTGGAAGAAATCTGTTCATAAGTTTTCTTTTAGGTGTTTGTAGCTTGATTCGATGTAAAAATAATATTAAATTTGATAATTTGGAAAGCATAGTTCCTAAAACTTTCGGAATGATAATTTGAAAAGCATAGTTCCTAAAACTTTCGGAATGATAATTTGGAAATCGGTTCCT